>CANRGO010000073.1 GCA_947630125.1 uncultured Lachnospiraceae bacterium
TCATAACATATAAAATATGTCGGATTTTTTCATCAATTACTTCTTCTTTGATTTCTCCGCTTTGTACTTTTTCAAGTAGAGGCTGTGCCATAAAGTATTCATCAAAATCATCCGTAACACTCATTTCGATATCCAAACCATGATATGCTGCTTCTGTGGTATCATGAACACCACCCCAGTCTGAGATTGTAATTCCTTCAAATCCCCATTCTTCTCTTAATACTTTATTGAGGAGATAGTCATTATGACAGCAGAACTGTCCACGAAGTTTATTATAAGCCCCCATAATGGACTTAACCTTGGCTTCTTTCACTGCAGCTTCAAATCCCGGAAAATAAATTTCACGAAGTGCTCGTTCGTCTACTTCCACATCTACTTCCAGACGTTTGGTTTCCTGATTGTTCACTGCAAAATGTTTCACACAGGCGGATACGTCTTGTTCTTCGATTCCTTTTATTAGGGGAACTACCATCTGACTTATCAGGTATGGATCTTCTCCCATATACTCAAAGTTACGTCCACATAATGGAGAACGTTGTACATTAATTCCTGGTGCTAAAATCATATCTTTTCCACGGCCTCTTGCCTCTTTTCCCAACACTTTACCTGTTTCATATGCTAGTGTTGGATTCCAGGTTGCTGCCAGTGCTGTATTGGAAGGAAGATAAGACGTATAATCATTGGAATAGGCGATAGGAAACCATTTTTTATCATCATATTCCATTCGGCAGCCCATAGGACCATCGGATGTGTAAAGTGGTGGTATGCCAAGTCTATCCACTCCCTGCGTATGAAAAAGACCACTACCATGTATCATTCCTATTTTTTCTTCCAGGGTAAGTTTCCCTAACAGTTCATCTAATTCTGTTTGCTTCATTCTATATCCTCTTTTCTTTCATTCATTGTGTTAGATTCTAGCATTCACGGATTTATCTCTCCATGTAGAATATTGTAAATAATCTGTGTTTTTTTGACTTTCCTATTTTTAAGCAAAAAAAGACCACATCTACATGTGGTCAAAATTCGTATTGTTCCTTATTTTTTTTGTAAAAAGCTTGGAATATTTAAAGTTTTTTCTTCTACACTACTTCTGATATCCCCTGGCTTTTGTATTCCAGTAACTGGTTTCAAAGGTGTTGTAGTTCCCTGTGGAAGAGAATTAATTCCCATACTACTAATCGTTGTTCTTGGCTTACCTTGTAACTGTGAAGGAGTTTTAAAATTCATTCTGCCATTGCCATGATTTTCTAATCCAGTAGCAATTACGGTAATCGTACAACAATCCACCTGACTTTCATCATACATAGCACCAAAGATAATATTTACATCATCTCCAGTTAACTGTTGAACAAAGTTCGCTGCATCATCTGCGTCGTACATGGAGATATCACCAGATACATTGATAATGACATCGGTAGCTCCTTCAATAGTAGTTTCAAGTAATGGACTTTCAACTGCCATACGAACAGCTTCTGTAGCCTTGTCATCACCTTTACCAAATCCAATACCAATATGTGCAACACCTTTATTCTTCATAACGGTCTGAACATCCGCAAAGTCAAGATTAATCACAGCTGGTACGTTAATCAAATCGGTAATTCCCTGAACTGCCTGCTGCAATACTTCATCAGCTTTCTTCAAAGCATCTGGCATAGTTGTTCTACGGTCTACAATTTCTAATAATTTATCATTTGGTATCACAATCAGAGTATCCACGCTTTCTTTCAAACGTTCAATACCAGAGATTGCATTCTCCATTCTGGCTCTTGCTTCAAAACGAAATGGCTTTGTAACAACACCAACAGTTAAGATACCCATATCCTTTGCAATTTTCGCAACAATTGGAGCTGCACCTGTTCCGGTTCCACCACCCATACCACAGGTAACAAATACCATATCAGAACCTTTCAGCATGGCTGTGATTTCTTCCATACTTTCTTCGGCAGCTTTTGCACCCACTTCTGGTTTTGCACCTGCTCCAAGTCCTTTGGTAAGTTTTTCTCCAATTTGAAGTAATTTGGGAGCTTTACAAAGCTGTAATGCCTGTTTATCAGTGTTTACACCGATAAAGTCTACTCCATCAATTCTTTCATCAATCATTCTATTTACAGCGTTATTACCTGCACCGCCAACTCCTACTACAATAATTTTTGCTGCAGATTCAGCATCATTAGTCTTTATTTCTAGCAAAGGTAGTACCTCCTTTATATTTCTAATTCTCCAAAGAACTCATATACATCATCATATAATTAATTATGAGATTTATCAACCTATTTTTTTCTATATTGTATATTTTTTCACATTATTTTTGCAAGTTATTTAGTACTTTAGTTTTCTACGTCAAATGTAATATAATCATTTTCTTGTGTAAAATTTTCCATTCTGAGGGTTCCTTTTTTTCCAGCAAGGCTTGGAATTAAATATGGCAATTCCATAATTTTCTCGTTCAGGTTTAAAGTACTGCCCAGACTTACTTTTACATCTCCCATATAGAGCGTCATTTGCTTTTGTGAATTAAAGGATAACTTATCACAGGAGACTTCATATTTTTGAAGCATTTGGGTCACGCTTAAAATATCTTTAAATATTTTCTTATCTTCTACTGGCAAGGGTTCATGTAATATAATGTAATCAAACTCCAACCCAGAAACCTCTGGGATTCCAGGTGTAACAATGTCAGAATTTTCTACAACAATTCCATCTTTATCAAAATACATATGTTTGCCCAGATACGTAACATATCCTGCTAAGGCTTTTTCATAAACCTGTATCCGTATGGTATCTGGTGAAAGGATTGAAACTTCGATGGCTTCCACGAAGGGGATATCTTCGATCTCTTTATTTTTATAAACAAAAGATAGATAAATGGAACTTTTTCCATATTTTCCCGTCATTACCATATCCATAATTTCAAGATCTGTGTAATGAATATTCCCTTCGATATAAACAGTCTTCACAGTATATGTATCATTGATGTAAAAAACCAAACCAACCAGTAGTAATATCACCAGACAGATACTACTAAGTTTTACGATTTTTTTTCTATGCATATGACTACCTATTCTCTCTTATGTTTCTTTTAATGCGATACCTTTGGAAACACTTAATACCAAACCAATCTCAGATAGCAAAAATAAAATAGAACTTCCACCATAACTTATAAAAGGAAGGGTAATTCCTGTGTTTGGAATGGTGTTGGTAACAACTGCAATGTTTAAAATAACCTGAATGGATAAATGACCCATAACACCAACCACAAGCAGTGCACCAAACATATCCGATGCATTGTTTGCGATAACCACGCAACGCCAAACCAGGATCATAAAAAGCAAAATAATGGAAATTGCACCAAACAAACCAAGTTCTTCACAAATAATGGAAAATATCATATCGTTTTGTGCTTCTGGAATAAACCCCAGTTTTTGCATGCTCTGTCCAAGTCCTTTTCCAAAGATTCCACCAGAACCAATGGCATAAAGAGCCTGTAAGGTTTGAAACCCTTTTCCACTGGCATGAGCTTCAGGATTAAGCCATGCAAGGATTCTCTCTCCTCGAAATCCCATCCCATCATTTTCCTGGCTCACCACCAGAAAAATAATTACCGCAACCATTGCAGCACCTGCAAGAAATAATAACACAAATTTTTTATAGTCATTGGTTGCAACAAATAACATTACGGCTACAATTCCAAATACAATAATTGCAGAACTTAAATTATTGGTTAACACATAAATCAAACCAGATATGGGAAGTGGTATTGCAAGGATAATACCAAATCCTTTTACAGTATTAATTGCCTTTCCCATCTTACATATGAAGCTGGCTAGAAATAAAATAATTGCTATTTTTGCAATTTCAGCAGGCTGGACAGATAGTCCAAATACCTTAAACCATCTGGTTGCACCACCTGAAGAATAACCTAAGGGAGACTTTACCAAAAAAATAGCAATGATTGTAGCCACATATCCAAACATGGCAAACCGCTCCCAAAACCGATAAGGAATCAGAGCCACTACCACCATAGCTACCAGACCAAGCGCGGTGGCTCCAGCCTGTCTTTTTAAATAGTAACCACCATCATTTAAATTTAAGGATGCTTCATAGGAGCTGGTTGAATACAGCATAACCAGACCAAAACCTAATAAAAACAATACAATAAAGAGTAATGTATAATCAAAAAAATGCTCTTCATTTTTTTTACGTTTTCTTCTCGTCTTCAGCTCCACTTCATACTACTCCTTTATCTCTTGTACAATCTGTTTGAAAAGATTTCCACGTTCTTCATAATTTTGGAACATGCCCCAACTGGCACAAGCTGGAGATAATAAAACCGCATCGCCATCCACTGCATGTTGTTGGCAAAAAAACATTGCTTCTTCCAAGCTACTGACCATAACGATTTCATGAAACCCATGATTTCTTGCACAAGTCGCTATTTTCTCAGCAGTTTGTCCTAATAAAATCAGATACTTAACCTTCCCTTGAAAAGCTTCAATCCAGCTATCAAATTCACTATCTTTATCATAACCACCACCGATTAAGAAGGTTGGTTTTGTCATAGCAAGGATTCCCTGAATCGCTGCATCTGGATTTGTTCCTTTCGAATCATTGTAGTAATCAACACCACGTTTGGTTGCCACATACTCAATTCTGTGCTCTACTGCGCGAAATGCACGAACTGATGATAAAATAGATTCCATGGGTATTTTTAGTGCAAGTCCTATGGCAATCGCTGCCATAATGTTCTCATAATTGCAGATTCCCACTAAAGTAGTTTCCTGTGTATGCAGAAGATTTTTCTCTCCTTCATGGTCTGCAAACACAATCCAGGAATCCTTTAAAAAGAGTCCTTCTTTCAAGCTGTTTTTTGAAGAAAACCAAACAACTCTGGCTGGACAACTCTCTCCAAATTGTCTTGTATACTCATTGTCATAATTTAAAACACACACTTCATCTTTTGTTTGATTTTTGGTAATTGCACATTTTGCCTCAACATAATTCTCCATGGTAAAATGCCTATTCAAGTGGTCTGGTGTAATGTTAAGAATCGCACTGACAACTGGTTTAAATTTTTCTATGGTTTCCAACTGAAAACTACTGATTTCAGCAACCGTAGTGCTATCTGCACTGGTATTCTTTACTGTTTTTGTATACGGAATTCCTATGTTACCAGCCACAAAACTTTTGGGGAAATAGTCTTCCACCATTTTGCCAACCAATGTGGTTGTGGTAGTTTTTCCATTGGTTCCAGTTATCGCAACCACGTTCCCTTTTTCAAAGCCATACGCTAATTCAATCTCACCAATAACAGGTATCTGCTGCTCTTTTAAGTTTTGTACCAGTGGTGAAAAAATAGATACTCCTGGGCTAATAACCGCAAGTGTTATTTCCTTAAAAACATCCTCCTGCATTGCTCCAAGGAAAATTGCTTCTTCCTTACCTGGGAAACCTTTTTCAATGATACTTTGTTTATCAAGTTTATTATTTTCATCAAATAACACTGGATAAGCTCCTTGTTCATATAATAACTGACTGGCTGCAATTCCACTAATGCCACTTCCAATAACTAATACTTTTTTATTCGTGAAATCCATTGTTTTATCTCCTTGGATTTTGTTTTTACTTGTCAAGATATTATAAACGATTCAACGCAAATATGAAAGGGTTATCTACACTACGGATTTTCCGTTTCTTCTGTTGTCGTTTCTTCTGTTGTCGTTTCTTCTGTTGTTGTAACTTCCGGAATATAGTATTGCATAGTCGACAATTCAGCTACTTCCTCTTCCGTAAGTTCTTCTGTCATAAATATATTTAAATAGGGCAAAACCTCAGTTAAAATATTTCGCACAATTTTTGTTGCAAACTTTGCACTATCCTGATGTTCCACGTTTGGTCTGTCTACAACCACATAGATTGCAATCTGAGGGTCATCTGCAGGAGCATAGCCCATGAAGGAAACCACATAATTACCGGTGTCACGTGGTAATGTTTCGGCCGTTCCTGTTTTACCTCCGATCATATATCCAGCAGGTCTAGCAGAAGAAGCTGTTCCTTCAGAAACAACAGCATTTAATAACTCAATCATTTTC
Organism: uncultured Lachnospiraceae bacterium; assembly: GCA_947630125.1. GTDB lineage: Bacteria > Bacillota > Clostridia > Lachnospirales > Lachnospiraceae > CANRGO01. The sequence goes on from CANRGO010000073.1 coordinate 6,090, forward strand.
TTGCTGGTAGTTTCTGAAATCGTCTGTTTCAAAAGTCTAGGCTCTATTTCTTCGGAAACACTGCCATCTGGATTTAGTATCTTGCTAACCACATGGGGTTCATAATACTTACCGCCATTCAATAAGGAGCAAAAACCTGTAATCATCTGAATCATAGTTACGTTAAAGCCTTGTCCAAAACTAGATGTTGCAAGATCCGATGCAACCATCGTATCTGCATTAAACTGTAAGGTATCTGTTTTTGTTTCTCCCGCAAGATCAATATTCGTTTTTAAGCCAAAATTGAAGAACCGATGATATTGCATAAACATATCTTTTCCTATTGCCATACTCATTTCCATAAGTGCAACGTTACAGGAGTTTTCTAAAGCACCAGAAAAATCTAATTCTCCATGTCCCAGTCGATTGTTACAATGAATCAAATGTTCACTATAAGTTGCAGATCCAGTACATACATAATGTTCATTCCCAGTAAGTTTCCCTGTTTCAAGACCACCCGCCATAGTAAACGGTTTGTATGTGGATCCAGGTTCATAGGTATTAAAAATACAGAAATTTCTCCATAATGAATTCCATGCTTCTTGCAGTGTCGCTTCATCCATGGCTGCAAGCTCTTCTTCTGAGTAATAAGCACTGATATCTTTAGGATCATTCAAATTAAAATTTGGATAGGATGCCATTGCCAGAATATTTCCTGTATTTACATCCATAATAATGCATCCAGTGTTGTAACTACCTTCTCCATCCCTGGCTTCATCTTTATGTTCCTGATTAAACTGCAATATATATTTTTCAACAATAGACTGAATATTTACATCGATGGTTGTCACAAGTGTCTTCCCATCCACGGCTGGCTTTGTGGTCCTCTCCAGCATAGAAGCATCACTTAAGTAACCATACTCTCTTCCATTAAAACCATTTAAGGTATCATTATAGTATTCTTCTAGTCCATACATACCAGTGTTATCTTTTGATGTAAAACCGATCAGATCACTTGCCAGAGTATTATAAGGGTAACTTCGAATATATTCTTCTTCAAACCAAACCCCCTTAATATCGCTGTTTCCTTTCACTTCTTCCGTATCAGCCGTGGATTCTTTTCCATTTTGCAATAGTAAAAACTGATTGATTAATTCATAAGGCTGTTGTTTTAACAGAATATAGTACTGAGATTTAGGATTTTCTCTTATTTGTTTTCGAAGTTCTGCTTCATCAAACGTGAAGCATTGATTCAAAGCAGCTATCGTTGGTTCCAGATAGGTTTCCTTGTCAGTAAGAATTTTGGCATCAATAATAACATTGTATACCTTTTCACTGATTGCCAGAGCTGTACCCTTTGCATCCAGGATATCTCCTCTTCGATAGGGCAGGGTCACACTGTCATATTCCTGTTGCGATAGAACCTGTCTTTTATACTGATCTCCGTTTTCTTTATTGATTAAAATCAATCGGACACTTAAACCTATGAAAGCCAGCAATACTATCAAGGATAATATCACCAGCTTCTTTTGCATACCAACACTGAATTTTAATTGTTTATGTTCCATTCGTTTCTTTTTTTTCAAATTAACACCTGCTTTACTTCTTAATATCACGCAACTGAACTACATAGTCACTTTCATCACTGTCGTAAAAAACAATTTGCTCTTCTGAAGCGTACTTCATTCCAAGCTCCGTAATTGCAATTCTTTTTACTTCATCCAAATCAACCAAACTATTGATACGACTATATTCTTCATCATTCTTAACTTTTAAATTATGATACTCAACTTCTAATTCTGCAATCACTTTTTTTGTAGATGTGATAGACGCCTGTAATTCAATATATCCAATTAACACATAAGATGACAAAAGCAATGCAAGGCTCAAAAACAAAACATAGCCAAAACTCATATGAAAAGCTTTTTCTCTGTTTTTTCTGGCAGATGTACTTAACTTCCGTACTTCTTTTTCCTGAATGGCAGTAACTACGTCAAGTTGCTTTGCCGCATTTCCCTGCACATACTGATTTGAAGCGTGGGTCCTTCTCACATCGTTCCTATTATTTTTTTCCAAACCTTGTCTTCCCTGACTATTTGTCCCCATTTGTTAACTCCCCTGTTTTTAAAGCTAATATTTTTCAAACACTCGAAGCTTTGCGCTTTTGGACCGACTATTCTCTTCCATTTCTTCTTGTGATGGAAGAATTGGTTTTCTGCTTACAGACTTACCACTCGGTTTTTTGCCACACACACACTGTGGAAGCTGTGGTGGACATGTACAGGGATTTTCCTGTTGTCTGAAAGCCGTTTTTACGATTCGGTCTTCTAATGAATGAAATGTAATAATGCAAAGTCTACCTTCTGGATTCAATAAATCCAGCATAACTTCCAAAGCATCTTTTAAAACCTCTAATTCTCTGTTTAATTCTATACGAATTGCCTGAAATGTTTTTTTCGATGGATGCCCACCCTGAAAACGAATCTTAGCTGGAATTGCAGCTTTGACAGCTTCATTTAATTCTCCTGTGGTTTCCAAGGGTTTTTCCTGTCTTCTCATAACAATATGTTTTGCAATATTCTTTGCGAATTTGTCTTCACCATAATCCCTGATAATACGGTATAATTCCATCTCAGGGTAATCATTGACAATATTTCTTGCTGTTCTTGTCTGTCTGCGATCCATACGCATATCAAGTGCTGTATCTGACTTGTAGGAAAAGCCTCTCTCCAAAGTATCCAACTGATAAGAAGACACGCCCAAATCAAGTAATATTCCATCCACTTTCTCGATTCCTATTTGATTAAGAGCTTCCTTCATATGTACATAATTGCTGCGGATATAGGTTACCCTATCTTCAAATTCTTTTAAGCGTAATGAAGCTGCTTCGATAGCTGCATCGTCCTGGTCAATTCCAATTAATTTTCCCCCTCCGGTTAGACGTTTTGCAATCTCATAGGAGTGTCCGCCGCCACCAAGGGTTCCATCAACATAAATCCCATCTGGTTTTATATGAAGTCCTTCAATACATTCCATTAATAACACTGATTTATGTTCAAATCCCATTTCACACCTGCTTTTCTATATGATCAGACCATACTCAGACATACGCTCTGAAATCTCATTGACATCATCAAAGGTTGATACCTGTTCGTATCGTTCTTTATTCCAAATTTCTATTTTATTACCCACACCTGCAAAGACTACATCTTTCTCTAACAGTGAATAATCTCTAAGTACCTGTGGAAGTAATATTCTTCCTTGCTTATCCACTTCTACTACAGTTGCACCAGCTAAAAAGAAACGTACTAATTTTCTGGCATCCTGGGTTGAAGTCGGAAGTAGCTTCAATCTTTCTTCAAAGGTTTTCCATTCCAAATTATCAAACAAAAATAAACAGCCATCAAACCCCTTCGTTACCACAAACTCATCCCCTAAGGTGTCGCGGTATTTAGACGGAATGATTAATCTGCCTTTTGTATCAATTGTATGATTATATTCACCCATAAACATAGTCATCACCTGCTTTGGAAGGAGTTATTTGAAAGCATTTTTTAAAGTAAAAGTAGGTATATTTTTCTAAAAATTTACCACTTCTCTCCACTTACTACCACTTTCCACCACTTCTGACCTAATATTACCCCAATTCTTAATTTTTTACAAGCAAAAATTAAGAATTTATAAAAAAAAAGAGCTTTGCGAGAACCTCGCAAAACTCTAAAACTACATTTTGTATGATGATTTTTTTTATATCTATATCTTGTTTATTTTGTCTTTCTTTTTGGATAAAAAAGTGTATCCTAATTCTATCACAATTGCAAAAATTACCAGAAGTGCTGCTAATAGCTGTGAAACAGCTAAACCAGTAGAACCAAGTAACAATTGATCTGTTCTCAAACCTTCTACCCAGAATCTTCCTACACCATAAATGCCCAAATATAAAACCACAATCTCTCCCTGGAAGCGTTTGTGTTTTTTGTAAAGTAATAAAAATCCTAAGAGACAAAGATTCCAAACACTTTCATATAAAAAGGTTGGATGTACCTGAATATAATTGGTACCCTGGATAATATTTTCAATCATTGTATCTGAAACTTCCGAAAAACGAACGGCATCTACTGGCAATGCCATAGTAAACAGATTGTTGGTATACTCACCAAAGGCTTCGCGATTCATGAAATTACCCCAGCGTCCCATAACTTGTCCAAGTATCAAACCCAAAACTGCGGTATCACCCATTTGAAAAAAGTTTTTCTTTTTTATACGGGTATAAATGTACAGGGTTAAGAACCCACCAATTACACCTCCATAAATTGCAAGACCACCGTTACGGATATTAAAAACACTAAGCAAATCGTCTTTATAGGTATCCCAGGCAAATATTACATAATATATTCTTGCACCAATTACCGCAAACAAAATCCCATAAATCGAGAAATCCAAATATAAATCCGGATCCTGCCCCGAACTCTTTGCATCTTTCATACAAAGTAATAAAGCTAGAAACATACCAAATGCTATAATAACTCCATAAAACGCAATGGTAATTCCAAATACTTCAAAAGTTTTAGGTACTCCGGATAAATAGATTCCTAAGTTCGGAAATGCAATATCTCCTATATTCATCATATCAGTCATAGTGTTCTCCTTTAACCAGAGGTATTACACATTAAAACGGAATAAAATAACATCTCCGTCTTTTACCACATAGTCTTTTCCTTCGATGCCAACCAGTCCCTTTTCTTTTGCGGCTGCTATGGATTTTAAATCCAAAAGGTTCTGGTAATTAACTACTTCTGCTTTGATAAAACCACGTTCAAAATCTGAATGAATCTTACCTGCTGCCTGTGGTGCTTTGGTTCCCACTTTAATGGTCCAGGCTCTTGTCTCATCTTCTCCCGCAGTTAAATAACTGATTAATCCTAACAAATGATAACTTGCCTTAATTAACTTTTCCAGTCCTGATTCCTGAAGTCCGAGTTCTTCTAAAAACATCGCTTTTTCTTCGTCATCCAGCTCTGAAATCTCTTGTTCTATTTTCGCACAAATTACGAATACTTCACTGTTTTCATTGGCTGCATGTGCTCTTACCTTTTGTACATAATCATTTTGTGCGCCATCATCTGCCAAATCATCTTCTGCTACATTGGCAGCAAAAATAACTGGTTTTATGGTTAAGAGATTGTAGGTAGCTAACCATTCCTTCTCTTCTTCATCTTCTGTTTCAAAACTGATTGCCATCTTACCAGCTTCCAGATGTTCCTTCATGCGCTCTTGTAATGACAATTCTTTTGCCAGAGCTTTATCGTTCCTGGCTCCCTTAGATGTTTTTGCAATTCTTCGCTCCATAATTTCAATATCTGAAAAAATAAGTTCAAAATTAATGGTTTCAATGTCTCGTAGTGGGTTAACACTTCCATCTACATGCACAACGTTTTCTTCTTCAAAACAACGCACCACATGTACAATGGCATCTACTTCTCTTATATTACTTAAGAATTGATTTCCAAGACCTTCCCCTTTGGATGCACCTTTCACCAATCCTGCAATATCAACAAACTCTATAACTGCTTGTGTAATTTTTTTAGATTGATACATCTCGCCCAAAAGTTTTATACGTTTATCTGGAACCATTACAATTCCGATATTGGGATCTATGGTGCAAAAAGGATAATTTGCTGATTCTGCTCCTGCTTTTGTAAGAGAATTAAACAATGTACTCTTACCTACGTTTGGTAATCCAACGATACCTAATTTCATAATATATATTCTCCTTTCGAAAAACCTTTATTTTACGGGCTTTTCGCGATTCTGCATCTTGGTTAC
>CANRGO010000074.1 GCA_947630125.1 uncultured Lachnospiraceae bacterium
TACCTTCCAAAGGGTAGTATTATCACCCTTTCCATTAGATTCCAAATACTTTGTTAAATCTGCAGCCATAGATATGTCAAAGGATTTTTGATTAAATTCCATCACATAATCTATTTTTTCCTGAACAAAGGTGTCCTCCGTCATTACAACTCTTGTGTAGTAGTAAATTTCTTCACCACCACTTGTAGTTGCAATCAAGATCAGGCTATATTCCTTGTTTGTCTCTATCAGATCTTTTAAGGTTATTTTAAATTGTCCATAACCATCTTTTTCTATTATTTCCTTCACTTTCGTATCTTCGATAAGACGATCACCATCCATACTGCGGACCTGGTATCGAAGGGATGGTAATTCTTTTCCATAAGAGTCAATCCGCAAATTTAAACTTCGGTCTAAGGATACTGTAGTGATGGTATCTCTAAAATATGCAGTATCCATCTGGTTAACATAACCATGAAGACAATTGGTTAAATGTTCGTTCATTTCTACGTAAAGAAGAGGAAATGTTGCATCCTCCAAATCCTGAGTCATATCGGTATTTCCTCTGTTCATGACAGAACTAATGACAATCAGCGAAATAAGGAATACAAAAATCAATATACTGCCTTTCAAAATTGCTTTTTTCATACCGACTTCCTTTTTTAAATGAGTTTCTGCAGTGTTGTTTCAATGGACAAAAAATCTGTTGCTTTTTTTAATCCAGTTTCTTTTCCAGATACATTCTCAGTTCTCTTGATTCCACGCAATAAAATATTTTTTGGTGTGTGCGTGGTATCCACAAACTCCAGGACCTGCGTATCGTAACCAGCTTCCTCTAAAAGATTGGCACGTATCCCATCGGTTATAAGTGCAGACATTCTCTCTTTTAAAAGTCCATATTTTAAAAAGGGAGCTAAAAGTTCATTTTGAATTTGATTATTTACTTCATGTTGGCAACAAGGCACTGCAAAAATTACTTTCGCATCCCAATCAACTGCTTTTTTTATAGCATAATCGGTAGCTGTGTCACAAGCATGTAGACTGACTACCATAGAAATAGGGTCGGAATCTTCAAAAGAAGCAATATCACCATGCAAAAATTTCAAATGGGTAAACGAAAATTCTTTAGCCAGTTGGTTACAATGTTCAATGACATCTTTTTTAAGATCAAGTCCTGTTACCTCTATTTGAAATCCTTTGACTTCCTTTAAGTAATAGTATAGCACAAAGGTTAAATAACTTTTCCCGCAACCAAAATCTACAATACGTATTGTTTCCATTTTATCAAACTGATCAATGACATCTTCTACAAATTCAAGATATCGATTGATTTGCTTCCATTTGTCATATTTACTCTGAACGATTTTACCCTCTGCTGTTAAAATACCAAGCTTTTGTAAAAAGGCAATTGGTTTACCCTCTTCCAGCAGATAATTTTTTTTACGATTATGCAAAAAATATTCTAAGGGCAAGGATTCGTTGCTATCTGTATTTGCATGCTTTTTAGTTTTCACCGTGCAACTGCCTTTCTTGCTAATTAAAGCAGTAAGTTTCACTTCCTTCGATTCTAATTCCAGTTGTCTAAAATCTTCATTCATCCATACTTCTATTTTCGCAAGCAGGTCACTCTGTTTTAGATTTTCATGAAACACTTGTTTACCTATATATGAATTTACCTGAAATAATAATTCATTTTTAATCAGCACAGGTCTTATTTTAATTTTTAAAATCTGATTGGCATTTCTGGGATTGCTTATAATCACCTGATATAGATGTTCATTGATGTATTGTTTCAACTGACTCAGTAGTTCTTCCATATTAATACCTCTCTATTGCTCTTTCTAAATTATTATAAGACCTTCATACAAAAAAAGGCAAGTGAAATCACTTGCCCTTTTCTAAGGCTATCCAATCAAATCTTATTTGCCTGTATTCGTGCTATTGCTCTTTGAAGTGCAGTTTCGGCTCTTGCCACATCTGTTTCTGGAGTTTTACTTTTCAAACGTTCAATTGCTCTGTTTTTAGCAGCTTCTGCTCTGGATTCATCAATTTCTTCTGGCCATTCTACTGTTTCTGCAAGAATTGTAACTTTATCTTGAAGAATTTCAACAAATCCTGAATGCAATGCTGCTTTTTTTACTTGGTTTTCTTCTGTTATCTTAAGAATTCCTGGCTTGATTATTACAGTCGTTGGAACATGGTTCTTATAAATACCAATTTCACCTTCCGTTGTGTTAAATTCCACCATCACTGCTTTTTCATCATAAAAAACACGTTCTGGTGTAATGATTTTCACTTGGAAGTTTCTTTCATCTGCCATTTCATCACTCCTTACTTCACGCGGGCAAGTACATCATCAATACTTCCTGCATTGAGGAAATAACTTTCTGGTATGCCATCATGTTTACCTTCCAGTATTTCCCTGAAACCTCTGATTGTTTCTGTTACTGGAACATATCTTCCTTCCATTCCAGTAAACTGACCAGCTACGAAGAATGGTTGTGATAAAAATCTCTGTACTCTTCTTGCTCTGGATACTACCAGTTTATCATCTTCTGATAATTCATCCATACCTAAGATAGCAATAATATCCTGTAATTCTTTGTATTTCTCTAAAATTTCCTGAACTCCTCTGGCAGTTTCATAATGTTCCTCTCCTAAAATTCTTGGGTCAAGAATACGTGAGGTAGATTCCAAAGGATCTACTGCTGGATAAATACCAAGTTCAACAATAGAACGGGAAAGAACTGTTGTTGCATCCAGATGGGCAAAGGTAGTTGCTGGTGCTGGATCTGTTAAATCATCTGCAGGCACATAAACTGCCTGTACAGAAGTGATCGAACCATCTTTTGTAGATGTAATTCGCTCTTGAAGTGCACCCATCTCTGTCTGAAGAGTTGGTTGATAACCAACCGCTGAAGGCATACGTCCAAGAAGTGCTGATACTTCTGAACCCGCCTGAGTAAAACGGAATATATTATCAATGAAAAGAAGTACATCCTTTCCACCTTTATCTCTAAAATACTCTGCCATGGTTAGTCCTGTTAATCCAACCCTCATTCTAGCACCAGGTGGTTCATTCATCTGTCCAAAAACCATGGTTGTTTTATCGATAACCCCTGATTCAATCATTTCATGATACAGGTCATTTCCTTCTCTTGTTCTTTCACCAACTCCAGTGAAAACAGAATATCCACCATGTTCAGTTGCAATGTTACGAATCAATTCCTGAATGAGCACTGTTTTACCAACTCCTGCTCCACCAAAGAGACCAATTTTTCCTCCTTTTTGGTAAGGGCAAAGTAAATCAACAACCTTGATTCCTGTTTCCAGTAATTCTGTTTCTGTTGATTGCTCCGCAAATTCTGGAGCCAGTCTATGAATTGGCATATACTCTACACCTGTTGGTGCTGCTTTTGAATCGATTGGATTTCCAAGCACATTAAACATACGTCCAAGGGTATTTTCTCCAACAGGTACCATGATAGCAGAACCAGTAGCTTTCGCTTCCATTCCTCTAACAAGTCCATCTGTTGGCCCCATGGCAATACATCTTACTGTATCATCACCCAAATGCTGTGACACTTCCACAATCAGCTCATCTCCATCTTTTTTGATAATTGAGATTGCTTCATTGATTTGAGGTAATTTACCCTCTGGAAATTTAATATCTAACACAGCACCGATAATCTGGGTAACTTTTCCCATCACTTTATCTGCCATTTTTTATAACCATGCCTTTCTCTAAAGCCTGTTGCATATTTGCTGCAGGCCGAAATTTGTTTGTAAATCATTTATTCATTTCTCTAGTTCAGGTTTTATGAGATTGCCTCTGCACCTGCAATAATTTCCGTTAATTCCTGAGTAATAGATCCCTGTCGCGCTCTATTATATAATAAAGTTAAATCACTAATCATATCTTCTGCATTACTTGTTGCAGAATCCATTGCCTGCATTCTGGCGCCATTTTCACTGGCAACAGACTCTACCAAGCCTCCATATATCAGACTTGTTATATACTTTGGTATCAACATCGTTAGTGCTTCTTCATCTGCAGGTTCAAAGTTCATCAAAGCACGAGCCTCTTTATTTTCAAGCTGGGGATCAAGTTCTTCCATATCCTGATCCTCCATTTCAACTGGTAATAGTTTTAATAAGGTTGGCTCATGGCTTACTGTATTTTTAAATGAAGTATATGCCAGGTAAATTTCTCCTATTTCTCCATTTGTGTAGGATTCTAATAGGCGACGGCTAATTTCCTGTGCATCCTGATATACCGGCTCTTCCACAATATCAGATCCATCAGCCTTGATTTCATATCCGTATCGTTGCAGTGTGTCTTTTCCCTTTTTTCCAATCGCATAAATTTCCAAATCTTCCTTGCGAAACTCTCCCTTTGTAATGAGTTTTATCACATTGGAATTATAACCGCCTGCAAGACCTCTATTTGATGTAATTAAGATGATAGCTTTTTTATCCGAATTACCTGCTCTTAAATAGGGATGATTCACTGTTTTTGCCTTGGACAATATAGATTGCATCGTCTCAAACATACAATTGAAATAATATCTGGATTGTTCTGCTCTTGCCTTTGCTCGCTGTAATTTTACTGTGGATACCAGTTTCATGGCTTTTGTGATCTGCTGAGTACTTTGAATACTGCCTTTTCGCCTTTTTATGTCTCTCATTGAGGCCATACGATTCACCCTTCCTTTTCTTTTACTCTACGAGGGAAGCAATTAAGAACGAACAAAAGAACGTTTGAATTCTTCAATAGCTTTTTTCAGCTGGATCTCATTTTCTTCAGTTATTACCTTTTCATCAGCAATAGACTGAGGAATTTCTGGATATCTGGTATCTAAAAATTCATTGAATTCTGCTTCAAATCTGGTAATATCTTCCACTGCAATATCAAGTAAATACTTGTTCGTAGCTGCATAAATAATAACAACCTGATACTGAACTGGCATAGGTTTGTATTGAGGCTGCTTAAGAACTTCCTTAATACGTTCACCTTGTGCAAGCTTTTCCTTTGTGTCTGCATCAAGTTCTGATCCAAACTGAGCAAATGCTGCAAGTTCACGATATTGTGCAAGTTCCACACGAATTGGTGCCGAAATCTTTTTCATCGCTTTAATCTGAGCTGCTCCACCAACACGAGATACGGAAAGTCCTGCATTAACAGCTGGTCTAAATCCTGCATTAAACATTTCTGTTTCCAAATAAATCTGGCCATCTGTAATGGAAATGACATTGGTTGGGATATACGCAGAAACATCACCTGCCTGTGTTTCAATAATAGGTATCGCTGTTAAAGATCCACCGCCATATTCTTCACTCATTCTGGCAGCACGTTCTAATAATCTGGAGTGTAAATAAAAAACATCTCCAGGATATGCTTCACGACCTGGTGGTCTTCTCAAAAGCAAGGAGAGTGTACGATATGCAGTTGCATGCTTACTTAAATCATCATAAATAATCAATACATCCTGGCCATTTTCCATCCATTCTTCACCAATTGCACAGCCTGCGTAGGGTGCAATGTATTGAAGGGGAGCAAGTTCACTTGCTGTGGAAGCAACGATGGTTGTATAGGCCATCGCTCCATATTCTTCTAATGTTTTAACAATCGTTGCAACAGTTGATGCCTTCTGTCCAATTGCAACGTAGATACATTTTACATTTTGTCCTTTTTGATTAATAATCGTATCAATAGCAATCGCTGTTTTACCAGTCTGTCTGTCTCCGATAATTAATTCTCTTTGACCACGTCCAATCGGAACCATGGAATCGATTGCTTTGATTCCTGTCTGTAGCGGGGTATCTACTGATTTTCTTGTGATAACACCAGATGCTACTTTCTCAATTTTTCTAAATTTTTCACAGTGAATCGGACCTTTTCCATCAATTGGAGCTCCAAGAGCATTTACTACACGTCCAAGCATTGCGTCACCAACAGGTACTTCTACTACCCTGCCGGTTGTTTTAACGATATCGCCTTCATTGATACTTTTATTATTACCAAGAAGTACTGCACCTACATTATCTTCTTCCAGATTCAGTACCATACCGTATATTTCACCAGGGAATTCTAAAAGTTCTCCCTGCATCGCATTTTCCAGTCCGTGCACTCTTGCAATACCATCTGCAACCTGAATAACTGTACCGATATCCGATACCTCCAGTGTTGAAGCGTATTTTTTGATCTGATCCTTTATTACAGAACTTATTTCTTCTGGTCTTAAATTCATGGATCTTACGCACCTTTCTTCTTTCATTTAATGTTGAAACTTATGAAAGTTTTTTATTCTTTATTGTAATTGAATTTTGAGCAATTCTTTTTGCATTTCACCTATTTTGGTAGCAATACTGCTATCCACAACCCGATCACCAATTCGAATTACCATTCCACCAATAATACTCTGATCTACCTGATAATTCATTTCCATACTTAAAAAATCAGTGGTATCGAGTAATTTCTGCTCAACTTTCGATTTTTGTTCCTGCTGAAGTTCAACTGCCGTTACAACATTACAAACTCCGATTTTTTTTAAGGCTTTTACCTGTTCTAAAAAATAATTCAAAATATGTTCAATCTCTGAATATCTGTCTTTCATAATAATCAAAACAAGAAATCCAGTTAATTCATCTTGAATATTTCCTTTAAAAATGGATTCCAAAATAGAAATCTTTTCTTCTTTCACAATTTTGGGGTGTTTCATTAACTGTTGTAATTGGGTATGTGCTTTTAGTATCTGCATAATTTCTTTAATTTCTTCTGCAAACACATCAATTTTCTGTTCTTCCACAGCTAGTTCAAAAAGAGCATTTCCATATGTTTTTGAAATTAGCTTAGCCATGTGCCATCACCTATTTCTTTCATTGTTTCATCAATCAATTGATTCTGGATCGTTGTATCAATATTAGCTGCAACAACTTTTTGTGCAATGAGAGATGCAATTACAATCATTTCCTTCTTGACATCATCCATTGCTTTTTTCTTATCTAATTCTATTTCCGTATTTGCTCTAGCCATAATACGAGATACTTCTTCTTTTGCTTCTTGAATAATCTTCGCTTCATTCTGAAGGGCTTTTCTACGGGCATCACTTAGAATTTCATCTGCTTCTTTTTGTATCTGCTCAATTTTATATGTATACTCTGCTTTTAATTTTGCTGCTTCTTCCTTATCTGTTGCTGCTGTCTCCAGCTCAGTCTGAATTTTTTCACGACGTTTTCGAAGCAATTCTCTTGCGGGATTAAATAACAGGTATGATAAAATAGCAAACAGGGCAAGGATTGCTGGCATCATAATCATTGCATCTACCAATAACTGCATATCCAGATCAAACAAACGACCTTCCATTGTACTTTCCGCCATCATAAGGGTTATACCATTTAACATGCTCAACCTTTCAGCCTCCTTTCATATATTTTTTTGAGGCTTATTAAATTAATGGTTTTACGAATAATAATAACATGGCAATTAACAGACCATAAAGACCTGTTGTTTCTGCTACTGCCTGGCCTAATAACATGGTTCCAGTAATGTCTGCTTTTGCTCCTGGGTTTCTACCCACTGCATTTGCTGCATATCCTGCTGCGATACCCTGACCAACACCAGGTCCAATACCTGCGATAACTGCAAGACCTGCTCCAATTGCTGAACATCCTAAAATAAAATTCTCATTAAAAAATTCCATGATTCAATCCTCCTAAATTTGTTGTTTTAATTTTATTAATCATCCCCAATAGCGCTGCCAACATAAGTCATTGTTAGCATACAGAATACATAGGTCTGAATTGCTCCTGAAAATAAATCAAAATAAATATGCAATACCGAAGGCCAGAAATATGCAATCTTCGAAAGAAGACCATAAACCAAAGCCATCATAACGGTTCCTGAAAGTACATTTGCAAATAAACGCAGGGATAAAGAAATTGGAACTGCAATATCTCCAATTAAGTTAATCGGTGCCCAGATTGGCCAAGGTTCACAATATCCTTTTAAAACACCTTTGACCTTCTGATGTTTAAATTTGTTGAAATGTATGAGGAAAAACGTCAGTAACCCTAATGGTAGTGTAACACCATAATCAGCCGTAGGTGGCCGCAACCCAAACAAGCCCGAAATGTTACTAATCAGTATAAAAACAAAAATTGTACCAATGTAATTGGCAAAACGTCCGGCATGTTTTCCCATTACTCCACTAACCATACCATCAATCTTTTCCACAACCAATTCTACAACATTTTGGAAAGGACCTGGCACATCGGTGGCTTTTTTCATTGTTCGATTGGCAACTATGGCAAAACCAATCAAAACCATAAACACGATTAGTATACTTACATGGGTGGTTGTTATCCAGACAGTTTGTCCGAATAATTCATAGGAGAACACTCCATGAATCATAAAATCGATATCTGCCCCTGCTGATAACAAAATTCCCTGTTCCATACATTCACCTCCTTATTTTCTTTTTCTTAAAAGCTTCATTTTTTCTATAACAGGCACCATATAAGCACCTGTTTTCAGTCCCATAATACCTAAAAAGGCTGTGATGGGATTTAGAAAACCACTGATCATAATCAACAAAAGGGATAGAACCACCGCTCCATAACGTATTAAATTATGTTTTTTCATATACCCAGCTGCTTGACTTTGTTGTAAATCCATAGCACGATTCAAGGACCATGCCATATGAACTGCCATAAGTACAGCTATCAGAATTCCCAAGAAAAGGCCTAAAAAATAATCAGATTTTTCTTCCATCCTTGTGAGAAAAAAAAGACTGACTATGGTGCTGACCATTCCATGTATCAAAATACCAAGGAGCAATTCTGGAAGTGTCTGATTCAGATTTCTTACTTTATTTAGCATATGCGTCCCTACTTGTTATCGATTTCTTTTTCATCTCTAGATCCTTGTAGTTTTTTCTTGGACTTTTGATCTTTTGTATTATGGGAAGTTGATAAAGTTGCTTCTTTTCGAATCGCTTCATAACTATCCTTCTCTTTGGTCTTATATATTTTTCGAGAAAAAAGATATACATTTCGAAAGCCTGCCAAGGCACCTATAAAAAATAATAGCACAAATAAAAATGAAGTGCCAAAATACTGATCAAGGTAATATCCAACTGCTGAACATAAACCAATTGGTACTAGAATAGATATTCCAAACTGTCCAATCATAGCAAAAGAACGATAAACCTGATTATTATATTTCACTTGTAACTCCTTTTTTATTAGTCAGAAAAATAAACCTGTGTTTTTATAGAAACTTACTTTTAAATTATACTAAGTATTTCGTTTTATGTCTAGTAAAAACACATAAGCAGACCAAGCCAGGCTGCTAAATACCTTAAAAATTAATTCTGTGAAACAGACTTCCTCTTGTTGACTTTTTAAAATATAAAAGGTAGTATTTTAGACAAACAGAAATAGCAACAGGAATGTTGACTTTTTCTTTCTGGTAAGTATTTTTTTTATTGGTAAATTTTAACAAATTTTAAATTAGGAGCTCCTTATGTCATCCATCGAAGTACAATTAGCGTCCCCAAGTGATGCCAAAGAATTATTAGCCATTTATGAACCTTATGTGGTTTCAACAGCTATCACCTTTGAATATGATGTACCCTCTCTTGCTGATTTTGAAAGCAGAATTACAAAAATCCAAAACCGATATCCATATTTGAAAGCACTTTACAATGGTCAGATTGTAGGTTATGCTTACGCTTCAACTTTTAAGGATCGGGCCGCTTATGACTGGAGTGTTGAAATCTCCATCTATATTAAGGCAGACTGTCACCATCTTGGGATCGGCAAATGTTTATACAGTAAGCTTGAAGAATATCTGAAACTCCAGAATATTCGCAATGTTTGCGCTTGTATTGCGTTCCCCAATCCTTCCAGCGTAGCCTTTCATGAATATTTTGGCTTTACGAAAACTGCACACTTTCATAAGTCCGGTTACAAATTTAATACCTGGCACGATATGATTTGGATGGAGAAATTTATTCATCCACACAATGAGATTCCTGAAGCTTTTATACCATTTCCTATGTATCAAAAGGAATTTTTTCAAGAAAGGTAAGCCATATGAAAGATAATCCCATTCTTTTTCGAAAACGCTTAATACCAAATGAATGTGTTCATCTAAAAGATGATGTAATTCTGCTTCAAACTGATACTTTTATACTTACCAAGTGGACTGCGCTCAAACCAAGAAAGAATCTTCACCACGGATTTTCCATCTACTATTTAAAGGAAGGATATAAAATCAGCAGATTCTACCGTGAAGACCATTCTTTAATGTACCACTACTGTGACATCGTGGATTTTGATTACCAGGAAGATATCAATCATCTTATTATCACCGATTTACTTGCTGATGTTATTATTGAACCTAATGGGAGCGTAAAGGTAATTGATCTGGATGAATTTGTAACCGCATTGGATGAGGGTAGTTTACAACTTTCCGAATTAAAAAATGCACTGTTACGATTGGACAACTTATTAAAAATAATCTACGCACAAGGAATTTCTTCCTTAACCACACCCTTAATTCCCTATGATATTTAACCAACAAAAAAAGCGCATACTGCGCTTTTTTTAATAGAAAATATGTCCACCTATACTAATTCCTGTTAATCCTTCTATTGGAGTCCGAAAGAAAATACAGTTTCCAACATTGGTCATTCCATTCATTGCTTCCTGGGCTGCCTGATAACAGGCTGGTGTTGCTTTGTTCTGTGCTAAAGCTAAGGCAAGTCTTCCGCTTCCTGCCGGAGAAAACTGCTTTCTTTGATAAATTACACCAACCACAGTGTCCGGGAATAAACTACTCAATACACGATTTATTACTACAGCTCCTACTGCCAGCTGGCCAGCATAGGGTTCCCCACCAGCTTCACAGTAAATCAGATTTGCAAGTAAATATAAATCTCCTTCTGCAAACGTTATTTCTGTAATATCACGTTTAGCAGATGTTGCAGCAAGTTGTGAAAGTCGGATTTCTTCTTCCAATTGTTTTTGAAGACTTTTTACACTGTTTTCTTTTTCTCTTGTAGTTCGTTCTACTTCCAGATAATATGCCTCTGTTTCTTCAATTTGAGAAGCATAGATTGACATAGTATCTGAAACTTCAGCTATGAGAACGTCTACTTTTTGTTTTTCCAACTCTGCTTCCGCTTTTAATAAATCAAGCTCTGTTTTTTCATTCAAAAGTTGAGCCTTCGTTTCTTCCACATGAGTTCTTATTGCTTGATATTCTTCTAGCATAATTTGATCATATTCAGAAATTTGATTCATATAATCCGCAAAATTAATAAAATCTGTAAAGGAATCTGTTTCAAGAAACATTTCAAGATATGTAAAATCGCCTTTTTCATACATAAACTGAATACGCTTTTGCATGCATTCATATTGCTCTTCTTCCTGCGCAATTGCTTCTTCTAATTCCTTTTGTGTTGTTTCGATTTCTAGATTTTTTTCTTCTATCTGCGTTTCTAGCTTATCTAAATTTTCGCTAATCAACTGCAATTCTTCATTCAATTGATTCATCTTGTTTTGTAATGCCTTTTGATCTCCCTTTAAATCATCCAGAACATCTTCCGTCTGATTTAACTGGTTTTTAATGGCTTCGTATTCTTGTTTTGCTTGTTCTAATTTTTCTTGTGTGGTGAGAGCAGA
>CANRGO010000075.1 GCA_947630125.1 uncultured Lachnospiraceae bacterium
GCCATTTTTCCGGAAAGATAAGGATCTTCTGAAAAATATTCAAAATTTCTTCCACAAAGGGGACTTCTCTTGATATTTAACCCTGGTCCTAACAATACATCCACTTGAAGAGCTCTGGCTTCTTCTCCTAGGGCATTACCAATCTGTTCTCCAAGACTTTCGTCCCAGCTGTTGGCAACGGTTGCCGCTGTAGGAAAACAAGTGGAAGGCAGGGATTCATTGAGCCCAAGGTGATCTCCAGCTCCTGCCTGTTTTCGAAGTCCATGAGGTCCGTCTGCGCAAAAAATGGATTTCAGTTTATGTTGTTTAAACTCTCTGGTTTCCCATTCTCCCTTTCCACTGAGGAATGCTGCTTTTTCTTCTAAGGTCATTTTCTCAAGTATATCTATGTGTTTCATTTATTTCATTATCCTTTCACTATATCTCTATTTACAATAATAAGAATAACACTAATTTTTTTATGTAAATTAAACATATCATCAACAGTCATTTTTACATCACAAATTGCATATGAAAATATTAAAAAACAACTATAGCAACATACAATATGTTTGCTATAGTTGTCCTAATAAGCTTCTTGTTTAATACATTTACTCTTCTAATAATTCTATCTCATTTGCTTTATTCCTTTTGACTGTTCTAAATGTAAGAAAACCCCAAATAGAAAGCAACAGAACAATAAATATATCTACAACGATTAATATTTCTATCCAAATAGGAAGTAGATACCCATCAACCTTAATGCTCATTGCATTACTATGAATCACAGAGTACAAAATATTTTTTGTTGCACGTCTAAGTGATGAAATCTGAGTTACGTCGTCCGGCATGGAAAAAGTTTTTGCATCCTGTGTTAAGAACAGATCGCCACCAGCACGAATCATTTCGTCTACACGAGTATACGTATTCAAACTGTAGTCGGTTATAACCGTTCCATGGAATCCCCATTCGTTTCGAAGCACTTGTGTAAGTAAAGCATAGCTACCGCCTGCCCACTTCATTCCAATACGGTTAAAAGATGACATCATTCCTGTTGCTCCACCCTCTTTTACCGAAATTTCAAATGGCAGTAAGTACAATTCACGCATTGCCTGCTCATTAGCCCATACTAGAATTCCGTTATATTCTCGATCTGTTTCCTGATCATTAACTGCAAAATGTTTTACGTAACAATAAACACCTTTTTTCTCAGCCCCTAGAATCACATTAGCTGCAAATTTTCCAGACAGGAGACCATCTTCACTGTAATATTCCCAGTTTCTACCGGCAAAAGGGGAACGGTGGATATTAACTGCTGGAGCATACCATCCAGAATAAGGCAGTCCATCTCCCTTTTCATTTCCAATAAGACCCTCTTCACCAACGAGTTCACCCATTCTCTCTGCCAGTTGTACGTTCCAGGTAGAGCCCATCACACATTCCGCCTGATAAGAACAGGTATCATAAATTACAGATTCTGATAAGAAGCTAGTAAAACCACTTGGTCCATCAGCATCTGTGGTTAATGGTTTTGCTACAACTCCATCA
Source organism: uncultured Lachnospiraceae bacterium (assembly GCA_947630125.1). Taxonomy (GTDB): domain Bacteria; phylum Bacillota; class Clostridia; order Lachnospirales; family Lachnospiraceae; genus CANRGO01. The sequence goes on from CANRGO010000075.1 coordinate 1,528, forward strand.
ACCCCCTGAACCTCATTGGTTCTAAAAGCACCAAACCCAACCAGGTTTTTCATTTCCTCCAGAGATATTTGATCTAATAACAAATCCCATCTTGGATCATCATAGGATACACTTCCTGTATAAGCACCACTTTCGTCATAAAGTAAATCACTGAGTGCCAAACCATTATTAACCGGTGCTGAAAATGTGACATCATCAGCCACTGTCCATGGTTTCCCTTCGTCAGATTCTGTATATTTGCGTTTGATAGAATTATCTAACAACTCCATTAACTCATCTGTTAAGGTTCTTTCCTGCTCCTCCAAATAAGTCGCAGGTACTGTCCCAGCGAAATCTTTTCTTGTTACATAAGAATCATAGGTAAGATTTCCAAAGATACCAGCACTTACATCATCAAATACATTTTCTACAGTTACTTCTTCCTGATTTGCATTTAACTGAGTACCCAGTTGCACATCATTTGGCAGTGTGTAGTTAGCATTAGCAACCAGTGTATGAGCATCACTTCCAACCAAAATATTGTAAGTACCCTGTTCTAACTCATATCCAGAAAAACCATTCTGATTGGCATCCGCATAATCATAAGATTTCATATCGTTAACAACTATTTGAAGTGTAAGTGTTTCTTCTTCTCCCGGTTGTAAAAGTCTGGTTTTCATAAAATCTCCTAAAACCACATGAGCCTTTTCAATTGCAGGATTTTCATAATCATAAGGTGCACTATAGTATAATTGTACAACGTCTTTTCCAGCATAGTCTCCAACATTTTTAACTGTAACCGAGACATCCAGGATATCATCTTCCTGAATTGTACTTCCGTCCTCTTGATGGAATGTAATATCCCATTCAAAATTTGTATAAGAAAGTCCATACCCAAATGGATACACTACATTTTCTTCATACCAGGTAGATTCCGGATTTGCTTTTACTTCCTCATAACCACGTGTTTCATAATAGCGATAACCAACATAGATTCCTTCTTCGTAATTTACAAATGCATAATTGGTTACTTCGTTTTGATAAAGATATCGATTACCAAATTCACTTCCATACACTCCTGTGTTGAACCAGGTTGGATCATTTTTAAAATCGGAGACCCAGGTATCTACTGTATGACCAGATGGACTGAACTGATTTCCTTCTGCATCCGTTCCCTTCAGTACCTGGCCTAACGCCATAACTCCAGTTGTTCCAGGAAATCCCATCCAAAGAATAGCATCAATTTCCTGATCTTCTTCCAGTTCTGGTATTTCCATTGTGGTACCAACATTTAAAACAACAATAACATTCGTAAAATAAGTTTTCACATACTGCAGTAATTCTTTTTCATTTTGATCTAATTCCAAATAGTGACTGTCAGAAATTGCTCCATTCACTGGAGATCCACCAAATGTATCTGTCATGGTTCTTGGTAGGTCAAAGCCCTCACCACCAATTCTTGAAATCACAACAATTGCTGCATCCTGATAATCCTGATATGTATCTGTAAGATCGGAAGGATAGGAATCAATAGCTGTTTCACCAGTTTCAAAACCAGAGATTCTTTGTCCAGATGTCATGGCTGGATTTCCAGGTCTTCCGCTTCCCGATTTATTATCATCCTCATAAAAATCTTTCAAAGACTGATTATATGTTATATTTGCTGCTTCCAAGCTTTCATACAGTGTTTTTTGTTCCAGAGAACCGCTTCCACTTGCGGATCCAGAACCAGAATAAATAATATCCACGGAATTTTTACCAAACACACTGACTTTTGTATTCTCATTTATGAATGGAAGAACATTGTTTTCATTTTTAAGTAGTACAATACCCTCTTTTACAACATCCACTACAAAATCATTTGCTGCTAATAATACATCCTCTTTTTCGTAGTATTCTCTGTCGTACCATTTATCTCTATTATCTTCTACTACATTCGCTCGTTCTCCTCCAAATAAAATACCCAATGAATTTGTAACGATTGTTACGTTTAAAAGTACTCCTGTTATCGCAATTTCAAAAACAAGTATGATAGCTGTAACAATGAACCAAACTCTTGTTTTTTTATTACTCAAGATTTTTTTCATAATACTCTCCATTTCTAACAAACCAGATCAATTGGAAATACGAATTTCTCAATTGCTTTATTCAATATTTTCAACATTTTCTTCCATGGAAAGTGATGCCTCTGTTGTGATCTTGAGACAGTCAATTGATGGAGCACTTGCTAAATTGCCACGATAAGTATTGTCTCCAGCTGAAAATACAATTACATTTTCACCTGCTTTTAGCTGTACTTCACCAAAGCTTCTCACTTTAAAATTCTCTGGGTTTGCTGCATCTGTCCCATTATCTGTTTTAAATTCTTCGTACTCAATTGCTTCACCGTTTACTGTCACAATAAAACTTGTAGGATTCCATGTACAATTTCCTAATGTGTTTGAACCTAAAACTGCTTTTAAAGTAGCCGATGTATCAGCATCAGAAGTAATGGTAAACGTAATTGGACTTTTAGTTCCAAGTTCCCCTACATAAAATCCATTGCTTGCATTTGAATTTTCTTTAGCAAGACCTTTTCCAGTTGGAGATCCAGATACGCCAAGTCCTTCTAATCCATCTAAGACAGTATATTCAGCTTCCAGTATGAACTCAGTTCCTTTTGTTTCTTCAACAACTTCTTCTGCACCACAAGCCGTAAAAAACAGCATGGACAGAAATACTAATAATGTGGTTCCAAAAATTTTTTTCATATGATTGTTCCTCCTAATTTAATGAATAGATGCAGTTGCAACTAAAGTTGCATCCGCACCTATTCTGATTCCTATAGTTCTTTTTATCTTTTATTTGTATCTGTTATTCAACTACCAGAGTTAATGCCAAACTACCTGACTGATATCCCTCTGCTACAGCTGTTAATGAAACAGTATACTCACCTTTTTTATCTAGTGTACCACTAATCATACCAGTTCCAGCATCAAAAGTCATTCCTTCTGGTAAACCTTCTACAGAATAAATAATGGTAGCAAAAGGATAGTAGGTATTTAATATCGCAGTATTTAAAGCTTCAGAAGTATATGCTTCGCCTGTTTTTGCATTTTCTAATGTAATCTGAATATCTTCGCCATCCACATTTTTGGTATCTGCATAAAGTACTTTTGCACCTTTTGGTAACTGCATTGCATTACTGTTTGCTACCATATATAAAATCTGTTTTGCAGCCTGTTGCATGCTATAGATGGTAATATTTTTATCATCTTCTTCCATTGCCAAAATATCATCTTTGTTAAGATAAATACCACCTTCCAGACCATATGCCTTTGCATCAAGCATCATATTTCCGCCCGCTTTAATAAGTTGGTAAGCATTACATGCATTGTATAATACGATATCTGTAACTAAAGCTCCTTCAAATCCCCATTCACCACGAGTAATCTGATTCACAATGCCATAACTTGCAGAAGTCCATGTTTTCCCGATTCTTGTAAAGGAACCCATTGCAAAAGTAGCTTCACCGTCTTCAACAGCCTGTTGGAAACCTTTTAAATATACTTCACGAGCTGCTTGTTCTGTCATCCACACAGATAATCCATCCATTGGAGTACCTGTTGAGATTGGTCCAAAACGATATGACGACGCTCCTCCTCCATCATTATGGAAGGCAAAATGTTTTATTGTAATATAACAACCTTTTGTTTTTGCACCAAGTGACACATTAGTAGCAAGACTTCCTGTTAAGAAAGAATCCTCTGAATAGTATTCTGTAAATCTTGAGTCAAATGGTGAACGATGAATATTCATTCCTGGTGCATACCAACCAGTATAGCTATAAACCATTCCGCCTTCTGCTGTACTATTTCCCCAAAGTCCCTGTTCTCCGATGATTTCACCCATCTGGAAGAGAAGCTGATTATTAAATGTAGCTGCAATCATTGGTTCTGAGCAGAAATAATTAAATCTATCGTTAGTGTCTGTGTAGTTACCAGTCCATCCTTTAGGTCCATCCGTATCACGTGAATATGGTTTTCCAATATATGGAATAGAAATAGAATTAAATCCACCCATATTTACAAGATTTACTAATTCATCAAGTGTTAACTGTTCAACTAACTCCTGATATTTTGCATCTTTTGCATCAGCTCCAATAAGGTCTGACAAAACAGTTGAATACTGACTTGCTGTACGATTTGCTGCATCTGCTTCAAAAACTGGAGTTGAAATGCTATTTACATCATAATATGCATTATAAGTATCGTTGTTATAACCCCATGAAAGGTACTCTTCTTCTGAAATTTCTCTAACTGCATCAAATCCGCTAGGCATTGTTCCTTCAAAATCTTTTCTGGATAAAGAAACATATCCTTCTGCAGAAAAGCCTTCTGTTACATCATCTAAAGCATTGGTAACCACTTCACCTGTTACTGCTTCATTACATAATTCTTTTTCATTTACTACATAATTAAAGTTACTATCATTTGTTCCCATACCATAATGTGCATTTTCTGAAATTTTCACATTATAGTTTCCAGCATCTAAAACATATGTCTTATCTGTTTTTTCATCATAAGAAGCCATACTGGATACATCAATGCTAAGCTGAATAGTTTCGCTGCTGCCTGGTTCTAATAAAGATGTTTTTTCAAAATCGCCTAATACCACATAAGATTTTTCAATTTCTGTTGCATTACCGGTTTCTTCTACACCATAAGGAGCTGTATAATATAACTGAACTACATCTTTACCTGCTGTTTCTCCTGTATTTGTTACTTTTACATCAAAAACCAATGTATCTGCTTTTGTAACAGAAGAATCTGCTGGTGTAACAGGAGTAACTTCCCATTCAAAATCAGTATAGGACAGGCCGTAACCAAATGGATAATTTACATTTTCATTCCACCATTGATCCATGGTTCCATTTTTGTTTTCTTCAAAGCTTCTGGTTTCATAATATCTGTAACCAACATAGATACCTTCTTCGTAACCAACAGACCATGTATTCACCAGTTCACCATTTACACTATATTGTGTATATCCAGTTTTGGTTCCTAAACCGTCCTTACCCTGAGCCATATCACTTGTTGTTGTGTTAAATATTGTGTAGGATGGGTTTTGGGTAAAGTCAACAGCCCATGTATCTACAGTTCTACCTGATGGATTCACGTTTCCTACTACTACTTCTCCCAAAGCACCAAATCCATTATCTCCTGGCTCTCCAATATTTAAAATTGCATCTACATTAGCATTTTTTTGAATTGCTGCAATTTCAATTGGTGTACAGTTGTTAACTAATACAACAACCTTATCAAAATTCTGTGCTGCATAGTCAATCAGGTCAAACTGTACAGAATCTAACTGTAATGAATGAGTTCTTCCTTCTGCTCCAAGTTGTCCAGTTCCACCTGAAATCACTACTAATGCTGCATCAGTGTATTCCTGAAGAGATGTTTTCCAGTCATCAGCTTCTGATGATACTGCAAAATCTTCTGCCACTAAAAGATCTGATGATTTCTTTGGAATTTCTTCGCCTTCTGCAACTTCTACACCAGGCACTTCTTCTGATGCCCATTTTGCATAGTAATCAAGTACTGTCTGATTTAAAGCAAATCCTGCTTTTTCCATACTGGAAATAATAGTATCCTGTGCTATTGCTGAACCAGAAGATGCATCCCCTCCATTCATACTTGCTCCTGCATTAGGATTCACTGAAGCAAAGCCAAGTAGTGTAACTTTTGCATTTGCCTGAAGTGGTAAAGCTGCTGCTTCATTTTTAAGAAGTATCATTCCTTCTTCAGCTATTTTTAAATTTAAGTCTAAACCAGCCTGCAGTGCTTCTGCTTTACTTGCATATACCGATTCATATAGAACTGATTCTGATTCTGCCTGCACACTTTGTTCTTGCTCTGTTGTAACTTCCTTTTCAGTAGTTACAGTTTGTTCGACATTTTTTCCACAGCCAATAAGACCAACCATAAGAGCACTTGTCATTACTAATGCAATTAATTTCCCCAACTTTTTCTTAAACATTTTTTCCTCCTTATTAATGAACTTAATAAATCATTTCCTCGGAAGCATAATAATCCTTCATAGTTATTACTAACTTCCATATTCTGAGATTAACATGAATTAGGAGTTAGAAAAAATTTCTTGCACAACTTGTAGGTTTTCAAGCATAACATGCAAAATTATTTCATAAAAATTATAAGTATGATTAAATTATAATCCATTTATTTCCATTCTTTCCACACAGTAGGCGCGAATCCCACTGTGGCTAGCTTCCCATTTCGAACGATGGGTGTCATAAGAACTTGCTGATTGGTAAGAATCTTTTCTTCCTTGTCCTCTTCTGCAATGTATTGAATCAGGGCAAGGGCATCTTTATCTTTACAGTTTGGATTAATCATGGCCTGAAGGCCACCCACCACCTGGCTGACACTGCGAAACTCACCTTTGCTGATTTCCTTTTCCGCCAAATCAATAAACTGGAACTTCAAACCACGCTCTTTAAAGTAGCGTTGTGCCTTTTTTGTTTCGTTACATTTTTTGGTTCCAAAAATTTGGATGTTCATGTTGTTTACTCCTTAAGTTCTTAACTAGTTTGCTCCTCCAAGGTTGCTTCATAGATTGGTTGGTTCTCCTTTTTCGGAAGAATAATCAAAAAGAAAACAAAGGTTAGCGGAATCATCGCTAGTAATATTGATGCTACTCGATAGGGCAGTAGTTCTCCTAACATGCCGGCTAGCAACTGACTTATCACACTTCCCAAAGCAAAAATAACACTAAAAAAAGCATTGATTCTTGCACGCATATGTTCTGGCAAATAGGATTTTACTGCAGTTTCTCTAATGGTTGCACTGGATGCGCCTAAGGTTCCACATAGAAAGCGATTCACCACCATAAGCGGATAAGGCAAAAAAAGTAACAATCCATCCATAACATCATAAAATACATAGACCATTTTTGTAAATCCATATCTCTTTTTTACAGGAATTCCTTTGGTGTAATGAAAAAAACCACTTAGGATGCGTCCTATCATTTCAGCACTTTTCAAAAAACCTAACATAGTCACATTTAAAAGGGCTGTGGTTTGAAAATGTGCCTGAGTCATGACGATAATTCCATTGGAAGTTCCATTTGTAATACTCATATAGGTATAGATGTTACGAATTCCCTTTTCCTTTTTCAGGTAGAGAAAACCCTCTTTGATATCAAAAAGATATTGTTTATAGTTGTAGCTATCGGAACTTGCTTTTTTTGTTTCTTTTATCAGACTTTCTAATAAAATGGACGCAAACGTAAATCCAGCTACTGCAAAAAATAGCGTTCCCATAGAAACCTTTTCATATAAAAAAGCGGCAATTGGGTACATCATAATGGTTACCAAAGGGTATAAAGTCATACTTACAGCAAACCCCTTTTGTTCCATTCCTCTTGGAATCAAATCTGGATACCATGCATCATATGCCAGACGATAAAATACAGAAATCGTGCCAATAGCCAGAATAAATACCAAATAAAGTCCATACACAAACTGGTGATGGCTGATCCATAGTCCCATGGATAAAAAAAGAAACAGTAACAGAATATCCAATCCAATGATCCACTTTTTCTTATTTCCTTTATCAATCAGTGGTGCTACCAGAATGGGTAAAAAGATATCCGGTAACATTCCACAAACCATCACCATGGCTGCTAAAAAGCTGGATTTAGTTTCATCAAACACCAGTAAACTAACTGGTAAATTCATTGCCTCACCACCGATGCAGGATAGCACTGTAGCAAAGGTAATGCAGGAAAAATCTTTGGTCCATAAGGTCGTGCTTTTTTTATGACTCATTTCATATCCTCCTTGTGTCTTTCACTTACGCCTCATCATAAAAGGTGCTTAAAGAAAGGTAAAGGAGTTTCATATGAGAATTTTAAGCAGAAAAATACTACTTAAAAGTCTCGATTTTGTATTTTATAGGAAATTCTTTCTTGAAACTCTAAGGCTTTTTTATATTTTCGGTGTTTAGCATAGGTTTCAACTATAATATCTGCATAAAAATAGAGATGGCCAAAGTGATATTCTTTCTCCAAGGCTTTTCTCAGATTTTCCAGTAAGTCCAGATATTGGGGATTACTGATAAAATCCTCTTCACATTCAAAAACTGCTTCTTCATATTTTAATTGATCTGCTTCATTTAATAATCCTGGATTACTGAGATACTTCTCTTTGATGATTTTAAGAAATTCCTGACCCTGCTTTATATTTCCACTACGAATATGAACCAAGGCCTTTTTGTGTAGCAAAGAAAAATCCTCCTCATTATCTCTTTTTATAACCAAATCCAGATACTTCTTTGACAACTCATACTCTTTCAAATTAATATAGGTTGCTCCCATATTATAATAAATTTCCTGCAAAAGGTCGGTCCAGCCAGTATTTTGTAAAAGTTTGATGCTTCGCTCATAATAGACCATCATCATGTCATGTTGGTTAAAGCAGGCATACGCGCTTCCTTTAAAAAGGAAATAGCTGGCCAATTGATAAGTATTTCCCTCTTCAATTGCCAAGGTTATTACTTGATTTTCGATACGATGAATGGCTCCATAATCCGATTGTTCCATATAGGCAGCACAAAGAACAAAGTATCCATAGGAATTTCCCAGATTCTTACAGGCTTCTTCCAATTCTTTTAAATCCTTAGATTTTTCCTGCATAAAGGCAAGAATTTGAAAATAAGACTTTTGTCTTTGATTCATAGCTTCCTGCAACGGATAGAGTAATTGGATGTCCTGTTTTTTCTCAAAGGCTTTGATTAGATACCAGTCAATGGCCAGTACACTATAAGACAATTGTTCTTGATATTTCTCCAATTCTGAATAGATTTCGTGGCAGTCCAAGCCATAGTGCAGACACTCAAAGTACTCCAAAATTTTCTTCTGATGAGTTTCAATGATAAAACGCTCCCCTTGATAATCAATATGAAGTTTTTGAAACAGCAATCGAAGAATGTTTTCTTCCGGTTTCACCTGTCCGTGTTCAATCTTACTTAGATAAGAAGGTACACAGACTCCAAACGCCACATCTTTTTGCTCTCTATTTTGTTTTAAACGTTCCATTTTCAGTAGAGCACCAAGTAAATTCTTTTCCATGTTTTTCTCCTATCGGATATCTCTTAGAGTAATTTTACCACAATTCTTATTCTTTGATAAATAAGTTATTAATCATAACTGTTATTAATCATAACGAAATAATATATCTGTTTGGTTGAATTACATATTAACCATATAGAAAATCATTCTCTTGAACTTACACATTACACTCCGTATACTTAGATTATACGGAAAACAGATTTTTGGGAGGGAAATGTTATATGGGAAATAAAATTGGTGAAACTATTTGTACTCTTAGAAAAGAAAATAAATTGACCCAACAACAGTTATCAAAACGATTGGGAGTTTCCATTGCTGCGGTCTCAAAATGGGAAACCAACATCGCACATCCGGACATTGAACTACTTCCTAAAATCGCAGATATATTTCATGTATCCATCGATTATTTATTTCATTATCACATCAATCCTGATAACAGCCGGTTATATATGATAAAACAAGCAGATACATTCTTTAACCAAGGAGATTATTTTTCTGCTATGTTAATTCTCTCTGAGGCAATACTTCGCTATCCTAATGATCTTAACATAAAATATAACCATGCTAAAATAACCATTTATTCTGCAGTAACTCCTCCACTAAATTCTGAAAAAGAAGGCTTACTAATCAATGCAAACCAAGAATTACGAGAAGTGATTGCTCTTTCAGAGGACCGAAAAATCATTGATGAGAGTTATTATCTGATCGGAATGAGCTGCATCAACTTAAAAAAGTATGATGAAGCCTTAGATGCAATCACCTTCATTCAGCAAAGTACTCATATAAATACTGGCCTAGCTATACTACGTATTTTTTTAGAACAAGGAGATTTTCATAATGCTAAAAAACAATTTGAGTTGAATCTATATTTATCAATTTCAAATATTTATGCCAATTCACTATGGATAGACCAATTACTTCCTCAAGATTCTAATG
>CANRGO010000076.1 GCA_947630125.1 uncultured Lachnospiraceae bacterium
CCGGTGGCTCAGTTGGTTAGAGCGCCGCCCTGTCACGGCGGAGGTCGAGGGTTCGAGTCCCTTCCGGGTCGTTGCTTTTTAAGCAAGACTGTACATTTACAAATTTTTAGCCCAGGGATCTTAGCTCAGCTGGGAGAGCATCTGCCTTACAAGCAGAGGGTCACAGGTTCGAGCCCTGTAGGTCCCATTAGTTTATAAGCCGGCGTGGCGGAACTGGCAGACGCGCAGGACTTAAAATCCTGTTGTAGCAATACAGTACCGGTTCGATTCCGGTCGCCGGCACTTATAAACACCTTTAAGGAAGGTAATCCTTATTTTTATTTGTAAGCTTGCTTACAAAAATATCCATGTGCGTGTAGCTCAGCTGGATAGAGCGTTTGGCTACGGACCAAAAGGCCGGGAGTTCGAATCTTCTCACGCACAGTTAAAGACTTGAAATCGTATGATTTCAGGTCTTTTTTAATTTATTTGTAATTCGTCATATCATGTACTATAATAATTAGAAAATATAGTAAGTTAAAAAAGGAAAGGATTGGTTACACATATGGCATATTTACAAGTTCGGTTTTTTTCAGAAGTGTTACAGATTCAGACAGAAATGATAGTACTATTACCAGAAAAGATGGAACCTACAGAAAAGTTGAAGACACTTTATTTATTTCATGGGCTATCGGATGACTGTTCTATTTGGACCAGAAGAACCTCGATTGAACGATATGTTGAGGAGAGGCAAATTGCTGTTGTTATGCCAAGTGTTCATTTAAGTTTTTATACAGATACTGCTTATGGTCATAAGTATTTTACTTTTGTTGCAGAAGAATTGCCCGCGGTATGCCGTAAATTTTTTCCTCAGTTTTCAGATCGAAGAGAGGATAATTATTTGGCGGGATTATCTATGGGGGGCTATGGTGCTATGAAAGTAGCATTGACATATCCAGAATCTTATTCTGCAGTTGCTTCTCTTTCAGGGGCATTGGATGTTGCCTCAGACATTCAAAGAAATTATGAAAACACGCCAGAATGGGCCTTTTTCTTTCAACAGATTTTTGGAGATTTGCATAAGGTAAAGAAATCAAAACATGATATCGAAGCATTGGCAAGAGATGCAAAAGCAAAAGCTAAAAAATTACCGAAAGTATTTATTTGGTGTGGTAAACAAGATTTTTTATATGAAGATAACCTAAACTGTAGAAAGTGGTTACAGGAATTGGATTATAATTTGACTTATAAAGATGGGGATGGAGATCATAGCTGGAAATATTGGGATCAGATGATTGAACAAGTTTTAGAATGGTTACCCCTGGAGTAATAAAATAAATAATAGTTGAGGAGATTTAGAAGTGGAAGAACAAAATGTTACAATGAAAAATAGATTCTGTAAGCAATGCTTAATGCGAGATATGGTTGGAGAATTAGAAGGAAATTATATAAACCACATAAACTCATACTTAAGCTCCTTAAATCCGGATGACAGGGCAATGGATGCTATGTATGAGGGGCGTTTAGCGGTATGTACAGGTTGTGAGTTGCTTGCAGATGGATTATGTAGAGCATGTGGCTGTTTTGTTGAAATGAGAGCAGCTTTAACAAAGAATAAATGTCCCTATAAGAAATGGTAAATAAAAAATCAACGTTCGATTTGAACGTTGATTTTTTATTTAATGCTCATGTTGGATGGGACTGTAATTAATTCGAACATTGATATCCTGATTATAGTTTCCATAATTTTTACCAAAAATGGTTAAGCCACCTACATGATTGGCATCTTCATTTACAGCTAGTCTCAGTTTAATGATACTTTTATATGTTAAGTTAAAGTCTTTAATGCTAATATCAGAAATCTGTAAGCCATCAATAAAGGTTCCGTGACGGTTAATTACCAGAAGTTTTAGAAGACCATATTGATTCCAATTAGGATACCACCATTCAGGTGTAAAAATGCCTTTCACGTCACCAAAATCGCCAGGGCTAGTCCAATTTCCTAAAAAGACATCATTGATATAAAAACTAATATCCGAAGGCCAAATATCATTGATACCAGGTGCCTCAGAGCCAAGTTCTGCAGATATGGTTATCTGGTCTATTTGCTGCGAAATAGGAATAAAATTAGGAATAATATATTCTACATATCCTCGGGTAAACCAAAGGATATCCGCATTATAACGATCAGGGTGAGCAAAATATCTGGTATCATCGACTTCGCCTATAATAGCATTTGCAGAGGCAAGACCACAGGTAGGATATACATTATAGTCTGTAAAATGTCCAACCTTTAACTCTGTCTGATATACATTTTTGGATTCTTCTTGTGCTTCGAAGTCAACAAGAATTTTATCAAGATGAGCAGAACATTTCTTTTGATTTCCATGACCTGCAGATTCATTTGAAACTGTAATTAAGCCACAATCCTCTAACTTCTTAATATGGCTGGTTAAAGCCCCATTTGTAATATTCAGCTTGGTAGCAAGCTCATTCATATTCATTCCTTTATTTTCCATTAAAAGACGTATGATTTCAATACGTACTTCTGAACCTAAAGCTTTAAATATATCTAACCCATCTTCTAGATTTTTAATATGCAGCATATTTCCTCCTGTACTGTAATTAACAGTGATTATAAGTATTTAAATTAAACTAATTTTATAATTTTCTAAACTAAAAAATAAAAGCAAAAATAAATATCAAATTTATTGAACGTTTAGGACGTTTTTATATTTAGAAAATCTATAATTATTATAGCTATATCTGTTAATTAAGTCAATAAATTGTATCAGTGATTTGTAGAAACTTTAAATATTTGCTTTGTATTTAGGGAAAATTAAAGTAATTAGTTTTTGTTTTAAAATAGAGGAGAAAAGACAAAAATAATATTAAAGTTTAGTTTTATAAAAAAAGGAACAATTCCTATGATGGAACTGTTCCCTTTTTATTATCCCATGGTAATAACTACATGGATTTCTTCTTTGCCTTTTACATAAGGAATAATACATCCTTCTACAGAAACACCGTCAACAACCATAGACTGAATTCCTTTTTCTACATTGCTAGGATTTTTTACTTCAATGAAGTAAGTACCTTCACGGAATTTTCTTGTGATAGAGAAATCTCCAAATCCTTTTGGTACACATGGATTTACACTTAATCCGTTATGAGTTGGATATACTCCCAAAATGTATTGAGAGATATTTACAAATGTCCAAGCAGCAGTACCGGTTAACCAGCTATTCTTTGCTTCTCCATGGAATTTGGCATCTCTACCAGCTATCATTTGAGCATATACGTAAGGTTCAGTTCTATGTACTTCACTGATTTCTTCAACATAAGCTGGGCATGTTTTTTGATATATTTCAAAAGCACGATCACCACGACCTATTACGGTTTCAGCGATGGATACCCAAGGGTTGTTATGGCAGAAAATACCAGCATTTTCTTTGTATCCAGGTGGATATGAACTTACTTCACCCAGTTCTAAATGATAACGAGTGTATGCAGGTTGTAAAATCATAATACCATAATCTGTATCTAATTTTTCTTTTACACTATCAAGAGCTTTCACTGCTAAGCCTTCTTCAACACCAACACCTGCAAGAACACAGAATCCTTGAGGTTCGATAAAGATTTGACCTTCTTCACATTCTTTGGAACCAATTTTTTGGCTATATGCATCATATGCACGTACAAACCAATCTCCGTCCCAACCATCATTTAAGATTGCCTGATTCATAACTTTAACTTCAGCTCTTGCATAATCAGCTTCTTTTTGATCTCCAAGTAATTCACAAAGTTCAGCATATTCTTCACCATATTTTACAAACATACCAGCGATAAATACACTTTCAGCTACAGGGCCTTCACTTGGACCAAAAGTCTGGAAGGATTCACCTGGTTGTTCTGAGAAGCAGTTTAAGTTCAGACAGTCGTTCCAGTCAGCACGTCCAATTAATGGAAGCATATGTGGTCCTTTATGTGTCACAATATAATCAAGAGAACGTTTTAAATGGTTCATAAGAGGTGTTGCTTTACTCATATCGTTATCAAATGGAACCATTTCATGTAAAATGCTTAAGTCCCCAGTTTCGCGAATATAAGCAGATGTTCCAGCGATTAGCCATAGAGGATCATCGTTGAATCCACTACCAATATCAGAATTACCTTTTTTGGTTAATGGTTGATACTGATGATATGCACTACCGTCTTCAAATTGAGTTGATGCGATATCGATAATTCTTTCTCTAGCGCGTTCAGGAATTAAGTGAACAAAGCCAAGTAAATCCTGACAAGAATCACGGAATCCCATACCACGGCCAATTCCTGATTCATAATATGAAGCAGAACGAGACATATTAAAAGTTACCATACATTGATATTGATTCCAGATGTTTACCATACGGTCTACTTTATCATTGGAGGATTTTACATTGTATTTTGCAAGTAAATTCTTCCAGTGGTTATTTAATTCAGCCAAGGCTTTTTCTACATCAGCATCTGTTTGATATTTTGCAAGCATTGTATTTGCAGGAGTTTTGTTAATGATACCATAGGATTCCCATTTATCATCACGAGGATTTTCAAGATATCCAAGTACAAATACATAAGATTTTGTTTCGCCTGGGTTTAAAGTTACATTTAACTGATGAGAAGCGATTGGTGACCATCCGCTAGCCATAGAATTTGTAGCTTGTCCTTTTTCAACAACTTCTGGTTTATCTGCACCACGGTATGCTCCAAGGAAGGCATCGCGGCTTGTATCAAAGCCATCAATAGTTGCATTCACGGAGTAAACAGCGTAATGATTTCTTCTTTCGCGGTATTCAGTTTTGTGGAAAATTGTAGAACCTACAACTTCAACTTCACCAATGTTTAAATTTCTCTGGAAATTTCTAGAATCATCATCAGCATTCCATAAACACCATTCTACATAAGAAAAGAGAGATATACTTTTTGTTTCAGTAGATTCATTGGTTAATTTAATTTGATGAACTTCGCAATTATCTGACATCGGAACAAAAGCTAATAAAGAAGCTTTTAAATTATTTTTGCTTGATGTAAAACGGCTATACCCCATACCATGACGGCATTCATAGCTGTCAAGTTCTGTTTTGGTAGGTTGCCATCCTGGATTCCAAACGGTATCCCCATCTTTGATATAAAAATATTTCCCATTTACATCTCCAGGGACATCATTATAACGATAACGAGTTAGACGTAACATTTTTGCATCTTTGTAAAAAGAATATCCACCACAAGTGTTAGACATAAGTGAAAAAAATTCATTGCTTCCTAAATAGTTAATCCAAGGAAGTGGTGTTTTAGGGGTTGTGATGACATATTCCTGATTGGCATCATCAAAAAAACCAAATTTCATAGTGTTCTCTCCTTATTTGTAAATTACTAAGTATTTGGACACATACTTATAGAAAACGATTAAGTAGTTTTCAATTAAAAAAGTCCTTATCTGGAATTATACATACAAAAGCCTTAAAATGCAATAAAAATTAGCATTTCAATGTGTCTGTAATTCTCTGTTTTTTTTAGTGAAATTGTATAAATACGAAAAAAACAACGAAATATCGTGTTATGTAAACTTGATTCAAAAGTTTATAGGTTAATAGTTGCAAAAGGTTGTCATTTTTTTTGTAAAACTTATACAAAGATATAATATTTACACTAAAAAGATATAATTATGATTGTATTATTGTGGAAATTGCTATATACTAAAAAACGAAAACGATTAAGTTTTTTCGTTATAAAATCTTCTGGAGGGGTGATTTTATGGTATCCATGAGAGATATATCGGTTGCATGTGGAGTGTCGGTTGCAACAGTCAGTAAGGCATTAAATGATCAAAATGACATAGGAAAAGATACAAAAATAAGAATACGACAAATAGCAAAAGAGATGGGTTATTTTCCAAATTGTTCAGCAAGAGCCTTAAAAACAAATCGATCCTTTAATTTAGGTGTTCTTTTTGTAGATGATGCTAGAAGTGGCTTAACACATGACTATTTTGCAAATGTTTTGGATAGTTTTAAGGTTTACGTGGAAGAAAGAGGATATGATATTACGTTTATCAATAGCTCGAGAGTACGCGCTAACCACATGTCTTATACAGAACATGCAAGATATCGGGGATTTGATGGAGTTGTAATTGCCTGTGTGGATTTTCATGATCCAGAAGTTGTGGAACTTATACAAAGTAAAATCCCTTTGGTTACGATCGATCATCTTTTTCATAATCGTGTTGCCATTATGTCAGATAATATTAAGGGTATGAGGGACCTTCTTACGCATATTTATGAGAAGGGACACAGAGAAATTGCATATATACATGGTGCAGATTCAGCGGTTACAAGTCAACGTCTTCTTAGTTTTTACAAGACTGCCGAGGAACTTGGGTTGAATGTTCCAGATGAATATATATTAGAAGCAGCATATAGGGATACAGATGCTACATTCAAGTGTACGCAACGATTGCTTAGTCTTGATAAACCACCAACGTGTATTTTATATCCAGATGATTTTTCAGCATTTGGAGGTATTAATGCAATCCATAAAAGAAGTCTAAGGATTCCGGAGGATATATCCATAGCGGGATATGATGGGATACCAATCGGAAGGCATTTTGAACCTAAATTAACAACATTAAACCAAAACACCCGTCACCTGGGTGCTTATGCGGCAGAGAAGTTAATAGATTTAATAGAAAAGCCAAAAACAACCTTAATCGAACAGATTGTAGTTTCGGGTACAGTCTATGAAGGAAATTCCGTTTTAGAGCTAAATAACAGATAAAAATATTTACATTTTAATCATTACCCCTTATCTTAGTGATAGGGGGATTCTTTTTTATAAAGAAGAACTGGCAGTAGTTAGCATGAAAGGTATGGTTATCGTTATGAATCGTCAGAGTTTTATTACAGAATTGAGAGCTTATTTAACCGGTAAAGTTGATACACTTGTTATAGAAGAAACCATTTCTTATTATCAGGATTATTTTGATCGAACAATGAAAGAGGGTTTATCAGAAGAAGCAATCGTAGAACAATTAGGAAACCCTAGACTACTAGGAAAGACTATTGTACAAACACAACAGAATAGAACTGGCAGTGTGGAACCAGAAGATGAAGAAGCAAGACAGAATGATCATAATCCTTCGGGAAATGGATATCGACTTTTTAATCTTCCAAAATGGGCATTTATACTTATTTTAATTTGCGTTGTTATTGTATCGTTTATTTTATTAACATCTATAATTTCATTATTTTTATATTTGTTAGTTCCTATTATAATTATTTTAGCTATATACTTAGGTATTAAGTACCTGATACAACTTTTTCGAAGTTAAAGGATTTTTAAAAATACAGATTGGGGATAAACATGAGGAAATATGAATTAATTGCACCTTGCCATTTTGGTTTGGAGGCAGTTTTAAAGCAGGAAATTATTGATATAGGATATGATGTTACGCTGGTAGAAGATGGACGCGTTACGTTTCTTGGAGATGAAGAAGCAATTGCAAGAGCCAATATTTTTTTGAGAACAGCAGAAAGAATTTTAATTAAAGTGGGTTCTTTTCAGGCAGAAACCTATGAAGAGCTTTTTCAAGGAACAAAAAAGCTTAATTGGGAAGATTATATTCCAAAAGAAGGAAAGTTTTGGGTTGCAAAAGCTGCTAGTATAAAAAGTAAATTATTTAGTCCATCAGATATTCAGTCCGTTATGAAAAAAGCTATGGTAGAAAAATTAAAGGAAAAATTTCACATTGAATGGTTTTCAGAAACTGGGGAAAGTTATCCAGTGAGAGTTTTTCTAATGAAGGATTTGGTGACAGTTGGTTTGGACACAACTGGAGAATCTTTGCATCGAAGAGGTTATCGGAAATTAGTGGCGAAAGCTCCCATTGCAGAAAATCTTGCGGCAGCATTAATAATGTTAACGCCTTGGAATAAGGATAGAATTTTAGTGGATCCTTTTTGTGGAAGTGGTACGTTTCCAATCGAAGCAGCATTGATGGCTGCAAATATTGCGCCAGGAATGAATCGTTCATTTTTATCAGAGCATTTTGATCAGTTGGTAGCAAAGCGCAATTGGTATGATTCCATGGATGAAGCAAGGGATATGGTAGATTTATCCATTGATGTAGATATCCAGGGCTATGATATAGATCCTGAGATGGTCCGCATTTCCAGAGAAAATGCAAAACTGGCAGGCGTAGAAGGACTTATTCATTTTCAAAAGAGATCACTTGATGAACTAAGCCATCCAAAGAAGTATGGGTTCATCATATCCAATCCTCCTTATGGGGAACGGTTGGAGGAAAAAGAAGATATGCCAGCATTGTATAAAAAAATTGGAGAACGATATCGGAATCTTGACTCCTGGTCTATGTATTTAATTACAGGATATGAACAAGCTGAAGCGGATATTGGAAGAAAAGCAGATAAAAACCGTAAAATATATAATGGTATGATGAAGACCTACTATTATCAGTTTTTGGGACCTAAACCACCTAGAAGAGATGGAAAGTAATGAATGAAAAAATAATCAAACAGACCGCTGTTATAATGCCGTTACTTACTTGTATTGCAATCTTACTAATACTTATATTTGTTTCCAATCAGAACAAGCTACTTGCAAATGCTGGACGAGAGGTTGATTTTTCCAATCAAACGAATGAGTATGGAAATGATGTAGGTGAGGAAGTTCATAGTTATATGGATAATCAGCTAAGTAGGGTTGATTTTTTTGATACTGGTTTTGAAGAAATCGAAGTTGAAAGATTGAAATCTAAAGAAAAGCAGATTTTGTTTGAAATTCAGGGTGATAAAGCAGAAATTGATTTATTAAAAAAACAATATAAATTAATTAAGAATGTTGCTACGAAGGAATTGATTCTATCCTTTAGGCCAGATTATGAGCAAATTACACTTTTTCCAGAGGTATCGGAAAATAGTTTGGTGAAAGCCATATCCTATCGAGTTTTGGATGGTGAACAACAATGGAAAATCACCTTTTCTGATTATGTAGAAAGCGAACTAGTATTTGAAGGCAATGAACTATATTTAAACTGCAAGTCTTATAAGGAAACTTATGAAAATATTATTGTGATTGATCCAGCTCATGGAGGAGAAGATTACGGTTATCAGTCTAATGTGAATAATCAACTTATCAATGAGAAAGACATTACATTAACTTTGGCGAAAAAAATACTGGAGAAGTTTTCAGAAGCAGATGCGAATACTGTTTGTATTTTGTTACGAGAGGATGATCTTTTTATTGATCAAGAGAAGCGTGTTTTCTTCTGCAATGATGTGGGAGCAGATTTTTATCTTGGTCTAGAAACTACGGTTGATGAAACAGGTGCTTATGCTCTTTATAGTGAGCAGTATGTAATTCCATTTTTTGGTGGAGTGGAGTTTGCTGACATTATTTTGAAAAACTATGGTGAGGCTATCCAGATGAGCCCGCTTGGATTGTTTCCAGAAGGATTAGAGAATCAGCATTTAAGTGCATTCACAATGCCTTCGACAACATTAATTCTAGCAAATCAAAGCAACGAGACCCAACTTGCTAATTTAATGGACGATAATTTTATGAATGATGCAGCAAATGGGATTGTTACAGGAATTTTACAAGCTTTAGAACTATCTAAGGAAGTAAATCCATAAGCTTTAAGTTTAAGCATATTATGATTGGAGTATTATGAGACAATTGATTTTTGCTACAGGAAATGAAGGGAAACTCAAAGAAATTCGAAGAATCCTTGAAGATTTGGATGTGGAAGTGTTATCATTAAAAGAAGCAGGGATTCAGGTTGAAATTGAGGAAAATGGTAGTACGTTTACAGAAAATGCTATCATTAAAGCGACAGAGATTATGAAACTTACAGGATTGCTGACATTGGCAGATGATTCGGGACTTGAGGTGGACTGTTTAAATAAGGAACCAGGAATTTATTCAGCCAGATATCTTGGTGAAAGTACGTCATATGATATAAAAAATAAGGCAATTTTAGATAGAATGAAAGAAACACAAGTAAATGAGAGAAGTGCAAGATTTGTGTGTGCAATTGCTGCAGTATTTCCAGATGGAACCTGTTTGAATACCTTGGAAACAATGGAGGGACAAATTGCAGATACAATAGCTGGAACTGGTGGCTTTGGATATGATCCAATCTTTTACTTGCCAGAGTATGAATGTACTGCTGCAGAGTTATCCATTGATGAAAAGAATAAAATCAGTCATCGTGGAAAAGCACTCAGTGAAATGAAAGAAAAATTAAAAAATTACATCAAATAGCGGGGGTTCTATGAAAGTTCTTATTATAAGTGATACTCATCGAAATGATGTAAACTTGCTTCGGGTATTAGAAAAAGAGAAACCCGTGGATTTGTTAGTGCATTGTGGAGATATTGAGGGTAGTGAAAAATTTATAAAGAACACAATGGAGTGTCCTGTAGAGATGGTTGTTGGTAACAATGACTTTTTCTCTAGTCTGCCTAAAGAAAAAGAAATAATGATTGGTAATTATAAAGTGTTATTAACCCATGGGCATTACTATTATGTAGGAAATGGGAATGAAATGTTAAAAAGAGAAGCAATTGCACGGGGAATGGACATTGTTATGTATGGACATACTCATAAGCCAGTGATAGAAGTGGAAAAAGATGTGATTGCCATTAACCCTGGAAGCCTTACTTATCCAAGGCAAGATGGAAAAAATCCCAGCTATATAATTATGACCATTGATGAAAATGGTATGGCTGATTTTCAACTAAGGTTTGTGAATGAGGGGTAAAAACCCTGTAAAATGGGCGTTTGCTTAGTGTCAAAAAAAGCTTAAAAAAAGTTGCAAAAACATATTGACACTCTTAAAATCTTATTATATAATAACACTTGCGTCACGACAAACGGAAACAAAAACAGTCGTCACGGGGTGTGGCTCAGCTTGGCTAGAGCGCCTGGTTTGGGACCAGGAGGTCGCAGGTTCGAATCCTGTCACCCCGATTGAAAATCAATATTCGTTAACATGCGGGTGTAGTTCAATGGTAGAACACTAGCCTTCCAAGCTAGATACGTGGGTTCGATTCCCATCACCCGCTTATCATGTGCAACGAAATGATTTTTACTTATGTGGTTGAAACCATAGCAATTAGATACATCTGTGTTCGTAGCTCAGTCGGATAGAGCAACGGCCTTCTAAGCCGTGGGTCGGGGGTTCGAATCCCTTCGAGCACATTTATGGGAATTAATACCCTATATGGTGGATATAGCGCAGTTGGTTAGCGCGCCAGATTGTGGCTCTGGAGGCCGAGGGTTCGAATCCCTTTATCCACCCTTTTTATTATTATAGGGCTATCGCCAAGCGGTAAGGCACAGCACTTTGACTGCTGCATTCGAAAGTTCGAATCTTTCTAGCCCTGCTCAATAGATAGATTTCCATTGAATTCGATCTATTATCATATGGGATATTAGCTCAGTTGGTAGAGCACTTGACTTTTAATCAAGTTGTCCGGGGTTCGAATCCCCGATGTCTCA
>CANRGO010000077.1 GCA_947630125.1 uncultured Lachnospiraceae bacterium
TTGACAGAGCAGAAGTTTTCCCAGTAGCCATGATATATGGTAATATTAACGACTGGACCTTATTTCATACTTTATATGGAGAAGAGGAAAGCAGTCGTTTGATTCAAATTGTTGCAGATATTATGCTGGAAGAAGCAAGACCTGACTATGTAATTGGAAGATTAGACGGCGATTTATTATGTGTTCTGATACCAATGGTCGAAGCAGGTGAGGCACAAGCATATTGTGAGAATGTAAAGAAAAAATGTGAAGTTTATCAGGATGAAATCTTAGCACCTTCCATTGCATTTGGTATTGTTGAAAAAACGAATGTTGAAGAAAAACTGGCTGATTTAATCAGTGATGCAGAGTATGAAATGCTACAGGATAAGATGGAAATGAAATCAAAAGAAGACTATCTAAAACGTATGGAAAAATACAAATAGCGATAAAGATTCTGTAAGGCACAGATGCTTGCAGAATCTTTTTTTATAAAAATAAAAAAAATATTAAAATGAAGAAACTGAAAGAAAATATAAGAATTGAAGAAAAAGTAAGAATAATATAGAAAAAGTGTGAAAAACATATGTTTATATATTCTGAATGCACTTGCATAACCCTAAACAAAAAATTAATATAGGTAATGTGATTAGCACTCGACAAGAGAGAGTGCTAATAAAATTATAAATAATCTTTTTTAATACAAGGAGGCTTTACAAATGAAATTAGTACCTTTAGGAGACAGAGTAGTATTAAAACAACTAGTAGCTGAAGAAACCACAAAATCGGGTATTGTTTTACCTGGACAAAACAAAGAAAAACCTCAACAGGCAGAAGTGGTTGCAGTTGGTCCTGGAACCGTTGTAGATGGAAAAGAAGTAAAAATGGAAGTTCAAGTTGGAGATCAGGTAATTTATTCCAAATATGCAGGAACTGAAGTGAAACTAGATGAAGAAGAATATATTGTTGTGAAACAAAGTGATATTCTTGCAATTATCAAATAGGATAATAAAGAAAACAGCGAATATGTAATGATTACATGTATTGAAAAAACGAAACAATAGTAGGAGGCATGAAACATGGCAAAGGATATTAAATTTGGAGCAGAAGCTAGAGCAGCATTAGAATCTGGCGTGAATCAATTAGCAAATACGGTTCGTGTAACACTTGGACCAAAAGGAAGAAATGTAGTGCTTGATAAAACCTATGGAGCACCTTTGATTACAAATGATGGAGTTACCATTGCAAAAGAAATTGAACTGGCTGATGCATTTGAAAATATGGGAGCACAGCTTGTTAAGGAAGTTGCAACAAAAACAAACGATGTTGCAGGTGATGGAACAACAACTGCAACAGTTCTTGCGCAGGCAATGATCAATGCAGGAATCAAAAATCTTGCAGCTGGAGCAAATCCTATTATCTTAAGAAAAGGTATGAAAAAAGCAACAGAAACTGCAGTGGAATCCATTACAAAAATGAGTTCTAAAATCACAGGTAAAGAACAGATTGCAAGAGTTGCAGCGGTTTCATCTGGTGACGAAGAAGTTGGTCAGTTAGTAGCAGATGCTATGGAAAAAGTATCTAATGATGGCGTAATTACTGTTGAAGAATCCAAAACCATGTTAACGGAATTAGATTTGGTTGAAGGTATGCAGTTTGACAGAGGATATATTTCTGCTTATATGGCTACAGACATGGAAAAGATGGAAGCAGTTCTTGAAAATCCTTACATTCTGATTACAGATAAAAAGATTGCGAACATTCAGGAGTTACTTCCTATATTAGAGCAAATCGTTCAGTCAGGTGCTAAATTATTAATTATTGCAGAAGATGTTGAAGGTGAAGCATTAACAACCTTAATTGTAAATAAATTAAGAGGAACTTTCAGTGTTGTAGCTGTGAAAGCGCCAGGATATGGTGATAGAAGAAAAGCAATGCTAGAAGATATCGCGATCTTAACTGGTGGACAGGTTATCAGTGAAGAACTTGGTCTTGACTTAAAAGAAACAACCTTAGATATGCTTGGTCGTGCTAAGAGCGTTAAAATTCAAAAAGAAAATACCGTGATTGTAGATGGTGCTGGTGATAAATCAGCGATTGAAGCAAGAATCGCACAAATTAAAAAACAAACCGAAGAAACAACATCAGAATTTGACAAAGAAAAACTTCAGGAAAGACTTGCAAAACTTGCAGGAGGAGTTGCGGTAATTCGTGTTGGAGCAGCTACAGAAACCGAAATGAAAGAAGCAAAACTTCGTCTCGAAGATGCTCTAGCAGCAACCAGAGCAGCAGTAGAAGAAGGTATTATCTGTGGTGGTGGAGCAGCATATATCCATGCTTCTAAAGATGTAGCAAAACTTGTTGAAACCTTAGAAGGTGATGAAAAAACAGGTGCAATGATTGTACTAAAAGCACTAGAAGCACCACTTTACCATATCGTTGCAAATGCAGGTTTAGAAGGTTCTGTTATCATCAATAAAGTAAGAGAGTCAGAAGTTGGAGTTGGATTTGATGCTTTAAAAGAAACTTATGTAGATATGGTAAAAGCTGGAATCTTAGATCCTGCGAAAGTTACCAGAAGTGCATTACAAAATGCAACCAGCGTAAGTTCAACCTTATTAACAACAGAATCCGTTGTAGCAAATATCAAAGAAGATGTTCCAGCTATGCCAGCAGGTGGCGGCATGGGCGGGATGATGTAAGATCCTGAAATCAAATTAAACAAAGCAAACAAAATTAAGGACCATAGGGCGTGTAAATTACTCCCTATGGTCCTTGTGTGTACCAGTGTACCAGGGGGACGGTTCTTGTGGTATACATATCAAAAAATATGCGAATGCTTTCACAAACCACTAGAATCCAGAAATCCTTCCAAGTCAAAAAATATGCGAATGTTTCGATTCGATGAATAAGATGTTCTAATGGATTTTGTTACAACTTTTAATGATGAAAAAACAGATAACTCGCTAACGCTCAAACAAATCTGTTTTTTCATCAAGTTGCGCCAAAATCCAAAGAACATCTAATCCATCTCATAAGGCACATTCGCTATATTTTTTTGCCATAGAAGGAATAATTGGTTTCCTGGGTTAGGGAAAAGCATGTGCTATTAATGTCGGTAGGAAAGAAAAAATATTCAGTAGTGAAAAGAATCTTAATTATTGTCATTAAAGATAAAAATATTATTGTACAGACAAACCAAGATAATGAGGAGCTGATTTTTTGTTGATGAATTATAATTTTCTTCCATCAATCAGATTGAATGCGCCTTCTAAGATGAATTTGATATTCTTAGAAGGAAAGAGTAACGGGATTCAAAAACAGGACTGTTTGAGCGTTGGCGAGTTACCTGTTTTTGAATTATTTAGTTACGAATGACTTCTTTAGAATAACAGATTCATCTTAGCAAGCATGAAACTGATTGCTGGAAGAAAATAAAACATGCAAAAGAAAAACTATCAGCGAGTTACCTGTTTTTGAATCATTTAGTTACGAATGACTTCTTTAGAATAACAGATTCATCTTAGCAAGCATGAAACTGATTGCTGGAAGAATCCCCGACTTCTAATTGACTTCAAATCAGATTAATAATATAATGAAAAATAATGTGAAAATTTACGAATTTTCTGTGAATCTAAGAAATGATAAAGAAGAATAGGAGTATTACCTGTGAAAAAATTAGAAGAATATGTAAGAAGTATACCCAATTTTCCTGAAGAGGGAATTATTTTTAGAGATGTGACCAGCGTTCTACAGGATGCTGATGGACTGCATTTAGCAATTGATTCCATGCAGGAACTTGTGAAGGATTTGGAATATGATGTGATAGCGGGACCAGAATCCAGAGGTTTTATTTTTGGTATGCCAATGGCATATAATAATAGAAAGCCCTTTGTGCTGATTCGTAAACAAGGAAAATTACCTTGTGAAACAGTTTCCAAAGAGTATGCCTTGGAATATGGTACTGCAACAATAGAAATGCATAAAGACTCTATCTTACCAGGACAAAAAGTGCTGATAGTGGATGATCTTTTAGCAACAGGTGGAACAACACAGGCGATGATTCAGTTAATAGAATCTTTAGGCGGAATTGTTGTTGGGATTGTTGTAATGATTGAATTAAAAGGATTAAAAGGCAGAGATCGTATCAAAGACTATCGTCTGGAAGCAGCGATTCAATACGAAGGAAATTAAGGATAGAGTTTTTGGTTTAAAATAAAAGAAGGTAACTGGTGATTTTATGACAGATGCAAAAGACATGCAGGCAGAAGAGATGAAAAAAGTGAAGCATGAAATTGTATTCGATGATGGTAGAATCGAGGCAATGGATGAATTTAAGAGTCCTGAAGATTTATATCAGGACTTAGTTTCCCGCGTCTTAAAATATCATCCTTCAGATGATATTAGCATGATTGAAAAAGCATATAAAATTGCCTATGATGCTCATAAGGAACAGGTAAGAAAATCAGGTGAACCATATATTATTCATCCTTTGTGTGTGGCAATTATACTGGCAGAATTAGAGTTAGATAAGGAAACACTGGTTGCAGGTCTTTTGCATGATGTTGTTGAAGACACCATTATGACAGATGCTGAAATCCGTAAGGAATTTGGTGATGATGTTGCGATTTTGGTAGATGGAGTAACCAAGTTACAGCAGTTACAGATGCCTAGTGACAATGGAAATCGCAATGCCGATAAAGTGGATATTCAGGCTGAAAATCTTAGAAAAATGTTTCTTGCCATGGCGAAGGATATCAGGGTTATTATGATTAAACTGGCTGACAGACTTCATAATATGCGTACTCTAAAACATATGCCAGCAGAAAAACAGCAAAGAATAGCAAGAGAAACACTGGATATTTATGCGCCTATCGCTCAAAGACTCGGTATTTCCAAAATCAAGGTAGAGTTGGATGACTTATCCTTAAAATATTTAGAACCAGAAATATATTATGACTTGGTTGATAAAATTGCGGTTCGAAAAAGTGTAAGAGAAAAGTATATTCAAAATATTGTGGATGAAGTAAACGAACATATTCAGGCGGCGGGAATTCATGCATTGATTGATGGAAGGGTAAAACATTTTTTTAGTATCTATAAGAAAATGAAGAATCAGGATAAATCCATTGATCAGATTTATGATTTGTTTGCAGTTCGTATTATTGTGGAAAACGTAAGAGACTGTTATGGAGCACTTGGAATTATACATGAAATGTACAAACCTATTCCGGGACGCTTTAAAGATTATATTGCGATGCCAAAATCCAATATGTACCAGTCTTTGCACACAACCTTAATCGGATCGAGTGGACAACCTTTTGAAATTCAGATTCGTACCATGGAGATGCATAAAGCGGCAGAGTATGGAATTGCTGCTCATTGGAAGTATAAAGAAGCCAGTGATGGGAAAAAAGTGCAGGCCCAGGAAGAAGAAAAACTTGCCTGGCTCAGACAGATTTTGGAATGGCAGAAAGATATGTCTGATAACACAGAGTTTATTAGTCTGTTAAAGAGTGATTTGGATCTTTTTTCGGAAAGTGTTTATTGCTTTACGCCAACAGGAGAAGTGAAAAATCTTCCGACTGGATCTACACCCATTGATTTTGCATACAGTATACATTCAGCAGTTGGTAATAAAATGATCGGTGCCAGAGTAAATGGGAAGCTGGTTACCATCGATTATGAAATAAAAAATGGCGATTGTATTGAAATTCTCACATCTCAGAATTCAAAGGGTCCAAGCAGAGACTGGTTGAGTGTGGTAAAAAGTACTCAGGCAAAAAATAAAATCAATCAGTGGTTTAAGAATGAATTAAAAGATGACAATATTGTCAAAGGTAAAGAAATGATTCTGGCTTATTGTAAAGCAAAAGCAATCAATACGTTAGAAATAATGAAACCGGACTATATGGACGGGGTTATGAAGAAATATGGTTTCCACGATTGGGATGCACTGCTTGCGGCAGTGGGACATGGCGGTCTGAAAGAAGGCCAGATCATCAACAAAATGGTGGAACATTATGATAGAGATCATAAAAAAGTAGTAACAGATGAAGAAATTTTGGAACAGGTTAAAGAGAATGCCCAAAAATCCTTGAACAAACCAGCACCAAAAGGTGGCATTGTTGTACGAGGAATTCATGATGTTGCTGTGCGATTCTCAAAATGTTGCGGACCTGTTCCAGGTGATGAAATTATTGGCTTTGTTACAAGAGGTCGTGGTGTTTCCATCCATAGAACCGATTGTGTGAATGTAATTAATCTCACAGAGTTTGACCGACATCGTTTGATTGACGCGGAATGGCAACAACCTGAAGAAGGAGAATCAGCCAAAAAGTATGTTGCAGAAATTAACATTTACGCAAATAACCGTAATGGTCTCTTAGCAGATATTTCGAAGGCTTTAACAGAAAAAAATATTAATATTTTGTCAGTAAATACAAGAACAAATAAACAGGGTGTTGTTACCATGTCTACATCCTTTGAAATTACTGGAAAAGATGAGCTAAACAGAATTATTGATAAAGTAAGAACTGTGGATAGTGTAATGGATATCGAAAGAACCACTGGTTAGGAAGGATTTATCATGAGCAATTACAAAATAGGAAAATTAACCATTGGGATGTATCAGACAAATTGTTATTTTTTATATGATATACATGAGAAAAAAGCAATTGTTTTTGACCCTGCAGATAATGGGAAATACATTTATGATACACTTTTAAAACATGAATTAACTGTTTCGGCAATCTGTTTGACTCATGGGCATTTTGACCACATATGGGGTGCAGAGGAGCTTAGAACTTTAAGTCAGGTAAAACTATATGGCCCAGAAGCAGAAAGAGTATTGTTTGAGGATGCAAAGGTTAATGTATCAGCTCAGGTTGGAAGACCTTATACCATACGATTGGATGAATATCTGAAGGACCAGGACGTTCTTGAAATTGAAGGAATAAAACTGAAAATGATTCATACGCCCGGACATACAATCGGAAGCAGTTGTTATTATGTGGAAGAGGCAGGTATCTTAATTAGTGGTGACACCCTATTCGAAGGTAGTGTAGGTAGAACTGATTTGCCAACTGGTAGCATGAGTATGTTAAACCGTTCAATCAAAGAAAAACTTTTAAATCTACCGGATGAGACAAAAGTATACCCAGGACATGGGGATTCTACAACCATAGATATGGAAAAAAAATATAATCCTTATTGTTCTTAAGTGTAATATCGATATGAATTTTTTCAGCCAATCTAGAAAGATTGGCTGAATTTGAAATGGAGACAAATTTGAAAACAACAGATATACCAATTTACAAACAGGAAAAAGTAATTCTTGTTAATGATTCTTCCTTTGATTATGATATTCACTCTTTGATCAAAGCTTTTTTTCCAGATGAGGAAGTAAAAGTTGTGTTGGAAGAAGGACACAATCAGAAAGAACAAGTTTTTTTAACGATTATATTTCAGACAGAACAGATTTTATTTTATAAAGACAGTAACGAAATCGCTCAGACGAATCTTGGGAATGAAGATTTAAGGGCCGATATCAAAAATAAACTAAAAGCTAGTCTTTATCAGCTGCTTTCTGAGATTACAAAGCGGAAGCTTCCATGGGGAAATCTTACCGGTATCAGGCCTACCAAAATTCCAATGCAATATTTGGAACAGAACATGGAAGACAAGAAGATTCTGGAACTAATGAAGGAACAGTATTTTATCAGTGATGAAAAAGCAGAATTAAGCCTTGAAATTGCAAAGCATGAAAAAAAATTGCTTGAGAAAATTGATGTGAAAAATGGCTATAGCCTTTATATTGGAATTCCTTTTTGTCCGACCACATGCTTGTATTGCTCTTTTACATCCTATCCGATACGGGCATTTAAGGACAAAATAAATCCTTACCTACTAGCTTTAAAAAGGGAAATGGAAGTTGTTTCAGCTGCAATGAAAGAAAAAACCTTAGATACGGTATACATTGGAGGTGGAACACCTACAACCTTAGAGGCCGATGAATTTGAACAGCTGTTTCAAAGTCTGTTTACATATTTCGACATGACTACGGTGAAAGAGTTTACCGTGGAAGCTGGAAGAGCTGATAGTATCACGCGAGAAAAGCTGGAAACGCTTAAAAAATGGGGTGTTGATAGAATCTCCATCAATCCTCAAACAATGAAGGAAGAAACTTTGAAGCTGATTGGACGTCAACACAGCGTTTCTCAGGTGAAGGAAGCCTTTGCACTAGCACGACAAATAGGCTTTGCCAATATAAATATGGATATTATTCTTGGTTTACCAGAAGAAACAGTGGATGATGTTTCGTATACCATGGATGAAATCAAAAAATTAGGTCCAGATAGTCTCACGATTCATACGCTTGCAATTAAAAGAGCTTCTAAAATGAATCAATGGATGGAGGAACACGGCCGCTTAGAAACCTCAGCAACAGATCTTGCCATGGAAATAGCCACGAAGGCAGCCAGAGAAATGAATATGGAGCCTTATTATTTGTATCGTCAGAAAAATATGTCTGGAAATTTGGAAAACACTGGCTATGCAACCAAAGGGAATTCCGGAATTTATAACATCCTGATTATGGAAGAAAAACAAACCATTGTCGCCTTAGGAGCGGGAAGTATTTCGAAAGTCATTTATTCTGATGGTAGAATTGAGAGAAAAGACAATGTAAAAGATGTGGATCTTTATTTGAATCGTCTGGATGAAATGTTAGAGCGAAAGCGGGAACTTTTAAAATAAGAGTTTAATTTTATAGGCAGATGTAGTAAAATGTCATAGAAAAAATAGAAAGCAGGAAAATTGATATGGCCTTAATAAAAAAACCAGTAACTGGAATGAAGGATATCCTCCCTCAGGAAATGCAAATCAGAGACTATGTTATGCAGGTTATCAAAGACAATTATCGTAAATTTGGATTTACACCCATAGAAACACCAGCTGTTGAAAATATTGAAAATTTAACCAATAAACAAGGTGGAGAAAATGAAAAACTGATTTTCAAAATCTTAAAACGTGGTGAAAAATTAAATTTAGAGACTGCAAAAGAAGAATTGGATTTAGTTGATGGTGGCTTGCGTTATGACCTTACCGTCCCTCTTGCTCGTTTTTATGCAAATAATCAAAGTCAATTACCATCTCCATTTAAAGCACTTCAGATTGGAAGCGTTTGGAGAGCGGATAGACCTCAAAAAGGACGTTTTCGTCAGTTTGTGCAGTGTGATATTGATATTCTGGGAGAAGCAAGCAACCTGGCAGAAATTGAATTAATTATTGCAACTGCAACAACACTTACAAAACTTGGTTTTCGTGGGTTCAAGGTTCGTATCAATGATCGACAGATATTAAAAGCAATGGCAGAACACAGTGGTTTTCAAAAAGAAGATTTTGATACCGTTTTTATTATTTTAGATAAAATGGACAAAATTGGTATGGAAGGCGTATCTAAAGAACTCCTTGCAAGTGGATTTTCTGACACACAGGTTCAAACCTATGTGGATTTATTTGCGGCCTTAGAAACAGCAGAAAATTCTTTGGATTATTTATGGACTGCATTGCAAACTGTATTAAATCAGGAAGTATATCAAGGATTAAAGGAGATTATAGCAAGTGTTCTTTCAACTGTAGAAGGTGGATTTGAGGTACTATTTGATCCTACCTTAGTACGTGGAATGTCTTATTATACTGGGACCATCTTTGAAATTGAAATGCCAGAATTCGGAAGCAGTGTTGCTGGTGGCGGAAGATATGATGAAATGATAGGTAAGTTTACTGGAACCCCAACTCCAGCTTGCGGTTTTTCTGTTGGATTTGAAAGAATCGTTACGATTTTATTAGACCAAAATTATCAAATACCAGATGCTGGTAAAAAAATTGCATTTCTGGTAGATAAAAAATTATCCACTCAAGAATTGTGTAAAGTAATAGCACAAGCTCAGACAGACAGAGCAAATGGTACACAAGTTCTGGTTGCTCGTATGAATAAGAATAAAAAGTTTCAGAAAGAACAGCTGACAACAGAAGGATATACAGAGTTTCAAGAATTTTATAGTGAACCTTTAAAATAAAGTGTTCAGATGCAGGAGGATAAACATGGCTGAGGCAATGAAAGGTCTTAAAAGAACCCATCGCTGTACAGAATTATCTGCACAAAATGCAGGTGAGAAAGTAACCGTAATGGGCTGGGTTCAAAAAAGCAGAAACAAAGGTGGAATTATATTTGTAGATTTACGTGATCGTTCAGGGATTCTACAGATTATTTTTGAAGAAAGTGATATTCAAAAAGAGGGATTTGAAAAAGCAGAAAAGCTAAGAAGTGAATTTGTAATTGCTGTTGTTGGAACAGTAGAAAAAAGAAATGGTGGAATCAATGAAGGCCTTTTAACAGGAAAGATTGAAATCAGAGCTACCGAATTGCGTGTTTTATCGGAATCAGAAACACCTCCTTTTCCTATTGAAGCAGATTCCAAAACAAAAGAAGAGCTTCGCTTAACCTACCGTTACCTGGATTTAAGAAGACCAGATTTACAAAGAAACATTATATTACGTAGTAAAATTGCAACGACAACCAGACTTTTTCTTGCTGAAGAAGGATTTTTGGAAATAGAAACACCAATGCTTACCAAATCCACACCAGAGGGAGCCAGAGATTATCTAGTACCAAGTCGTGTACACCCTGGAAACTTTTATGCATTACCTCAATCTCCGCAGTTATTCAAACAGCTTTTAATGGTTTCAGGTTATGATCGCTATTTCCAGATTGTAAAATGTTTTCGTGATGAGGACCTTAGAGCAGACAGACAGCCAGAATTTACACAAATTGATATGGAATTATCCTTTGTGGATGTAGAAGATGTAATCAGTGTGAATGAAAGACTCTTAAAACGAGTATGTAAGGATGCCATTGGTCTGGAAATAGAGTTACCAATTCCAAGAATGACATGGATTGATGCCATGAATCGCTATGGTTCTGATAAGCCAGATACACGTTTTGCCATGGAAATAACAGATGTTTCCGAAGTAGTTGCAAATACTGAATTTGCAGTATTTAAAACTGCATTGGAGCAAGGTGGTACGGTTCGGGGCCTGAATGCAATCGGACAAGCGGATATGCCTCGTAAAAAAATTGATGCCTTGGTAGAATTTGCAAAAGGTTATGGTGCAAAAGGGCTTGCGTATGTTGCACTTGGACAGGATTCATCGATTAAATCCTCCTTTGCAAAATTTATGACAGAAGAAGAAATGCAGGCTTTATTAACAGCTATGAATGCAAAACCAGGTGATTTGTTGTTTTTTGCAGCGGATAAAACTTCTACCGTTTGGAATGTACTTGGTAGTTTACGCTTAGAACTTGCAAAACAAATGGATTTGATTGATCAAAGTAAATTTAACTTTTTGTGGGTAACAGAATTTCCTTTATTAGAATGGAATGAAGATGCAAAACGCTTTTCAGCTATGCATCATCCATTTACCA
>CANRGO010000078.1 GCA_947630125.1 uncultured Lachnospiraceae bacterium
CCAATCATTTCAAACTTATTTTTGGTAAGTTCAATGATTTTATTCTGTTCCACAACGGAGTTTGCAGAGTGATCTATGCTTGCTTTTGTTTTTTCAGCATTTAAAATAAGTTCGTGAATCATGTCTGAAATTTTGTTGCTTGCTGTTTTTGTTTGTTCCGATAATCCACGTATTTCACTTGCTACAACAGCAAATCCTTTTCCTGTTTCTCCCGCCCTTGCTGCTTCAATGGATGCATTTAGAGCAAGTAGATTGGTTTGATTCGAGATGGTTAGTATTGCTTCAACAATTTCTTTTACATCATTTACTCTTTTTCGTAATTGTTCTGTAGATACAACAGCCTCTGCACTTGCATTTCCAACGATACCAGCCTGTTTTTTCAAATCAGTGATAATCATAGCCCCTTCTTCCACAGTTTCTCTTGTAGTTTCGGAAGCCTTTTTCATTTTGGATGTTTCGTCTCGAATTATTTCTGAATGGGATTGAATATCGATACATTTTTCAGCCTGTTCTTGTACTGACTGGGCCGTACTTTCTGTACTTTTTGCGATGTTCTCTAAGGATTCCTGATTGGTAATATAACTTTCTTTTAAAGCATCCATCATGACACGGGCAACTTCTAGGCCTTTTACAAGTTCATTTGCAACACCAATCATTTTATCCGAATTCTTTTTTTGCTGAATGGAAGCATCTGTAACGACTTTCAAATTATCTTTGCCAAATTGAATTAATAAACGTGTAATCGTATTTGAGATAAACATAGCTAAACTTATTAATATAATTTTTAGAAAAACAACATATAAGGTATCAGAAATAGAAGTACTTGTTTTAACGATACCCAGGATATATACGATATTTGCCATTACAACAATAAAATCTAAAACAAGTAAGTACTTTATATTCATGTAAATGATTCCTACAAATAGAATAATGAGACCATATACATAGGTATCGGACGAATCTGTAGTGCACATATCAACGAAGTGTGTGATTGCTGCAATCAACATCATACTTTTTGCAAACAATTCAGTATCTCTCTTTTTCACAAACATACCAACAATGATGATGATGCCAATTCCTGACACAAGCACATTCATCAATGTTCCGATTCTCATATGTCCTGTTAAGACCAAAACATTGATTCCAAAAATATAAGCCATCATAATCATAACTGCCAGGAACACTGACTTATTTGCATTTCTATACTGTTCTTTACTCATAATGATAATCCACCCTTTGTATTATATTTTATAACAACATAACATGTTTAATTTATAAGTAACGAATGGTTACACGAAATGTTTCTTTTATGACTTATGTTGCATCCATCTACCCGAAGAATAACAAACACCTCTCAGAATCAGAAAAAATCCAACCAACTAAAGTAAAAATTTAACCCATGCTATATTTGGATAATAAAATAAAAAATATGAACTAGTATGAGCCTAAAAATGCAGAAAAATACCAACGGATGCCAGAAGTTCCTCTGTTTTGAGTTTGGAAAGAATTGGCTATACTAATAACTGTAAACAAGAAAACTCATGGGGGTTCATGAGAAAACAAAGAGGAGGATTTTAATTTATGAAAAAGATGATTTCTTTACTTCTAGTATGTGTTATGGCATTTTCTTTTACAGCATGTGGTAATAGTGCTGAAACAGAAGAAGCTGATACAGCAGAAGTAGCAGTAACCGAAGAAACAACCGAAGAAGCAGAAACAGAAGAAGCGACAGCTGAAGAAGTGGCAACAGATGGAACAATTACAGTAGGTGTTGTTCAGACTAATGCAAATGAATCAGACTGGCGTACTGCAAACACAAAATCTTTTAATGAAGCATTTGCAGAAGCAGGATTTGAAATCAAAATGGTATTTGGTGAAGGCGATCATGCAAAACAAATTTCACAGGCACAGCAGTTAATCCAGGAAGAAGTTGATTATCTTGTTGTTTTAGGACTTCAGTCTGCTGGTTGGGAAGATGTAGCAAAAGCTGCAAAAGAAGCAGGAATTCCTTTTATCATGGCAGATCGTAAACTTGAATTATCAGAAGATTTATATACTGCAATGGTTTGCTCAGATTTCGAAGCAGAAGGTGTAAAAGCAGTTGATTGGTTAAAAACTCAAGAATTAGATGCTGCAAAAATCGTGGTACTTGGTGGTGATACCGGATCTTCCGCACAACTTGGACGTTCTAAAGCAATTGAAGATGGAGCAGCAGCAAATGGCTGGGAAATCGTGTTTAATCAGAATATGAAGGGTTGGGACGAAACTCTTGCGAAACAGGCAGTAGCAGATTTAATTGCAAGTGGAACCGAATTCAACGTTATTTATGCAGAAAATGACAACATGGCTCGTGGAGCTTGTGACGCTATGGATGCTGCTGGTATAACTTATGGAAAAGATGGAGATGTTACTGTAATTGCATTTGATGCTAATAAATGGGCATTGGAATATGTTTTAGAAGGAAAATTCAATCTTGATGTAGAATGTAATCCTCTTCATGGACCACGTATTGTAGAATTAATCAACAGCCTAGAAGCTGGCGAAGTAGTTGAACAGAATGCTTATGTAGATGAAGAAATGTTTGATTGCGATACCATTACACAGGAAATCGTAGATGCTCGTTCTTACTAAGAAATAAATAAAGGTTCGTGCGCGGTGCCAAGTTTGTGGATATTGTTCGCAGATTTTGGGGCCGCGTATTTTTAAGTAAATAGCTTTTTCGAGGATGTTAGAACTGGAGGTAAAAAAATGCAGGAAAAAGTGCTTTCGATGAAACAAATTAATATCAGCTTTCCTGGTGTAAAAGCATTGCAGAATGTTGATTTTTCTTTGTGTGAGGGAGAAATACACGCCCTGATGGGCGAAAATGGAGCAGGAAAATCCACGC
The DNA here is from genome assembly GCA_947630125.1 of uncultured Lachnospiraceae bacterium. GTDB lineage: Bacteria > Bacillota > Clostridia > Lachnospirales > Lachnospiraceae > CANRGO01. Next base: position 2,888 of record CANRGO010000078.1, read on the forward strand.
TTATTAAGGTGTTAACAGGAGTATATAAAGCAGACAGTGGAGAGATTACCATGAAGGGATTTGAAAAACCACTTCATATAAAATCTCCTCAGGATGCACAAAAAGCAGGAATCAGTACCGTTTATCAGGAGATTACACTCTGTCCAAATTTAACCGTTGCGGAAAATCTTTTTATAGGAAGAAGCGAAGAATTTGTGGTGAACTGGAAAACAAACAATAAAAGAGCAGATGAAATTCTGAAAGGGTTATCTATACCGGCAAAGGCTACTCAACAACTTTCCAATTGTTCCATTGCAGCTCAACAGATGGTAGCCATAGCTCGGGCAGTTGATATGGAATGTAAGGTCTTGATTTTAGATGAGCCAACCTCATCTCTAGATAAGCAGGAGGTAGAAAAACTTTTTACTCTAATGCGCAAGTTAAAAGCAAGAGGAGTTGGAATTGTTTTTGTTACACACTTTTTGGATCAGGTGTATGAATTATGCGACAAAATCACGGTACTTCGTGGAGGAGAACTAGTTGGAGAATATCCAATCAAAGATTTATCCAGAGTAGAATTAGTTGCAAAAATGATGGGAAAAGAATTGGACGACTTAGAAGAAATCGAGCAGGAAGCGCAGGCATTAGTAGGAAAAAATAAAGAAGTTGTTTTAGAAGTAAAAGGATTAGCTAGCACTTCTGGAATCAAGCCCTTTGATTTTACGATTCATAAGGGGGAAGTTACCGGTTTTGCCGGTCTCCTTGGATCTGGACGCAGTGAGTGTGTGAGAGCAATCTTTGGTGCAGATAAAGTTGTAAAAGGGAATGTGCGTGTTAAAGGAGAGCCAGTCCATGTAGCAGCACCCATTAAAGCGATGAAAAAAGGAATTGGTTATTTGTCAGAAGATCGAAAGGGTGATGGAATCGTAGGTGATTTGTCTGTAAGAGATAACATGATTTTAGCCCTTCAGGTAATGAAAGGCTTCTTTAAACCTTTTACAAAAACTCAGGCTCAAGCGTTTGCAGAGGAGTATATTAAGTTGCTTGGGATTAAAACAGCATCTGCAGATACACCGATCAGCTCATTGTCAGGTGGAAATCAACAAAAGGTTATATTAGCCCGTTGGCTTTTGACCCATCCGGACTATTTGATTTTGGATGAACCTACCAGGGGAATCGACATTGGAACGAAGGTAGAGATTCAAAAACTAGTTTTAAAACTAGCAGCAGAAGGAATGAGTATAACCTTTATTTCCTCAGAAATTGAAGAAATGTTACGTACCTGTTCGAAATTAATTATTATGAGAGATTTGTATGTGGTTGGAGAATTAAACGGTGAAGATCTGACACAAACGAAAATCATGCATACCATAGCAGGAGGTGTAAGTCAAAATGCCAACCAATAAATTAAAGAGCATCAGTAAGCATCGATTATTTGTACCCATTGCCTTCCTTGTGTTTTTGTTTTTCGTCAATATGATAATCAATCCAGGATTTTTAAAGATTTCTATGGGAAGTGATAGCAATGGAAATCCAGTGTTAATCGGAAATATTGTAAATATTTTAACCAATGCCACAGAACTTGTAATTCTAGCAATCGGAATGACTTTGGTTACCTCGTCTTCGAAAGGGCAGGACATTAGCGTTGGTGCTACCGTTGCCATTGTAGGTGGTGTAATTATGAGAGTACTCTGTGGAATGGAAACACAACCCACCACACTTCATGCGCCTGTAGTTGTAGCCTTGGTTTTAGGATGTCTGGCAGGGATAGCCTGTGGAATGTTTAATGGATTGCTAGTTGCCAAATTCAAAATTCAGCCTATGGTTGCAACCCTGATTTTATTTACGGCAGGGCGTTCCATTGGTTCTATGGCCATGGGTGGATTAAAACCAAAGGCAGTTTCCAGCTTTGGCTATTACGGTAATTTTATTCCAGGTTTTCCTATTCCAACACCAATTTTGATAACCATAGTGGTCATTATAATTACAGCAATTGTTTTGAAAAAAACAAATCTGGCTCTCTATACCAAATCTGTTGGAATCAATGATAAGGCTGCTTATTTAAATGGATTAAATCCCAACTTGATTAAATTTATTACCTTTATGATTTTAGGCCTTTGTGTGGGAATTGCAGGTTTTGTTCAGGCAAGCCGTGTACAGACTGTAAATCCTTACACCATCGTTCCCAGCATCGAAATGGATGTAATTCTGGCAGTGGCTCTAGGCGGTAATTCCCTGGGTGGTGGTAAATTCAATATGACAGGGTCCATCATTGGTGCATACACGATACAAACTCTGACATCCATGCTTACTACACTTAATGTAAATACCAATGCAGTTCCTGTATTTAAGGCAGTGATTATCCTGGTTCTGGTTATCATTCAGACACCAATCGTAAAATCCTTTTTTCATGAACACATACAAACTGCAAAATTGCTAAAAACTCAAAGAAAGGAGCGGGCATAATATGTTTTTGAAAAAAAAGCAAACCTTTACGGACACAACCTTTTTACTTACCATAACCATCTCTTTGTTTTTTATCATATACCTGCTTTCCATCGTGTTTTTGGGAGACAAAGGGTTTGGAAAGATTCAAATGTTCTTTAATTTATTCAATGAAAATGCAGCCCTAATTGTAATTGCCTGTGGGCTGAGTGTTGTTATGATCACAGGAAGTATCGATATCTCAGTTGGTGGTTCCACGGCTTTGATTTGTACCACTTGCATTGTTGGGTTGAATAAGTTTGGGCTTAACTTTACCACTAGCCTTCTGCTTGCCTTGGCGATTGGCCTAACCTTTGGAGCTATTCAGGGCTTTATGGTAGCTTACCTGGAAATGCAACCCTTTATCGTAACCCTAGCCGGAATGTTCCTAGGAAGAGGTTTGGTAGCTCTTATAGAAGTGAACCAGATCCAGGTCAGCAATCCTGGCTTTGAAGAATTATCTGGAGCTCGTATTATGATTCCTTTTTTAGGAGATATAAATAAGAAGGGAATGTTTATTCAGTCAAAACTGGAATATGGAGTGGTAGTAGCTATAATTATTGTAATCTTAATGTTCTGGTTCTTAAAGAAAACCAAATTAGGCAGAAATTTTTATGCTGTAGGTGGAAATGCACAAAGTGCCCTAATGCTTGGTATCAATGTAAAAAGAACAAAATTTTATGCTCATTTACTTTGTGGTCTGCTTGCTGGAATTGGTGGTTTTTTATACCTCTTTCATACCAGATCAGGATCTGTGCAACAGGCTACCGGCTTAGAAATGGATGCTATCGCAGCCTCCATCATCGGTGGAACACTACTTACTGGTGGTGTTGGCAACATCTTCGGAACCTTATTCGGGGTATTGACCAGCGGGACGGTTCTTCTGGTCGTTACGGCAATCGGAAGTCAGGATCCCTGGTGGTCCCAAATCACCCGTGCTGCCCTTCTTTGCTTCTTTATAGTATTGCAAAGTATCATCTGCGCTAGGAAAAAGTAGACCAAGGGGACGGTTCTTCTGGTATATACCAGAAGAACCGTCCCCTTGGTACGTTCGCAACATAAAGTTGCTATATTTTTTTAGAAAGAAACATAAGGTTGGTGGAATAGATAGGATACTTGATGTAAACTTATTTCAAATAAGATTAAAGGAGATAGGTTATGAGCTTTGGACAAAATATTCAGTTTTTAAGAAAAATGAGAAATAAGATGACACAAGAAGAGTTGGCAGAAAAACTTGGTGTAAGCAGACAAACCGTATCAAAGTGGGAGTTGGATGTTATGTATCCAGAAATGGATAAAGTAATTGAACTATGTAAGTTGTTTTCCTGCAGTATGGATGAAATCATACGAGACAATTTGAATTTGTGTGATGACGCTTATTCTGATATACGAATGGAATATGTGGAACCATTTCGATATGTTCGACATGTTGTTATCAGTACAGAACCGGAAGATGATGCAATTAGCCGTGTAAAAAAATGGGCTGAGGATTTAAACATACAAAATCCTGAAATCATTGGTTGGGATTTTCCACTGTTATCACAAGAACAAATCAATGTGTATCATATGCATGGCTATGTGGCAGCCTTGATCTTGCCAGATCATGTAACTTTGACCTTGGAAAATACGGAAGTGATTAAACAAGAAAAACAAAAATATATTGTGATCACAATTAAAAATCCAATGGAAGCACCTTTTCGTTTGATTCCAAATGCTTATAAGGTCTTGATGACACATATGCATGTAAATGGAGTAAACCATAAGGAAGACAAAAAATTTATCTCCTGTTTTGAAAAAGAATATGTAATAGATAAAATACCATATATGGATGTGTATATTGCAGTAGAGGACAAGGAGTCGTAAATACATGGAAATCGGATATAAAAATACCAATGAACATTTGTATGCAGACATCGCATTATGGGAGAAAACAGAAGGTGTTACATTGATGAAATCCATGCCATTAAATGGAATTGAAAATCCACAAATAATCGACTTTGGATTTGGGTTTGGACAGTATCTTTTTGCAGCAGCCTATGCATATCCTAAGGGTAGGGTTTATGGAATTGATGGATCAGAGGTTTGTTTAAAAGAGGTTGGAGATAAGCTTAAAGAACGGGAACTTACCAATATAAATCTAGTTGGAGAAGTCGTAAATAATTTCAGTAGATTTGAAAATCATTCCATAGATATGGTTTTACTTTATGATACCTTGCACGCTGATTATTCAAAAAAGAACATGCTGTTAGAGGAAGCGCATCGTGTTTTAAAGAAAGGTGGCTGCCTTTCTGTTCTCCCGTTTCATCAGGGAAATTGGCGTGATAAAAATGAAAGTAAAAAGAAATATTCAATTCCTATGATTAAATCAGAAATTATGGAGTATGGATTTGAGTATGCTGGTACCTGTGATAGACAAGGTATTCATTGGGAAAAATGCCATACTTTTTATTACATACAAAAAGAAACAATGAGTATAGATCAGCTTGAGCAGATGGATGTTTTGAATTTTAAAGCACTATAAATGATGCAATGCAATAGATACTAAGATTTTCATTGCTTCTACGAACATAATTATGCTATAATTATGTTCGTAGAAGGGAGTGAATAACTATGCCAATTATTATACCTATCAAGGATTTACGTAATACAACTGAAATTTCCAATATTGCTCACAAGGAACAGGAGCCTATTTTTATTACCAAAAACGGATATAGCGACTTAGTTGTAATGAGTAGTGAACTGTACGATAAATTTGCAAGAATGAACCGCATCGACCAAGCCATCTTCGAGTCTGAGCAGGAAATTATAAGCGGTGCAGAAACAATTGATGCAGATATAGTTTTTACAGAATTGGAGAAAAAACACTTTGGATAAATACAAAGTAAGGGTCAATCCCAGAGCAATACGTGAATTAGATAACATTTACGAATATATAGCAAATCAAAAATTGGATCCTGAAAACGCAAAGGGACAGATTGACCGATTTAAGAAAGCTATCTTAAGTCTAGATACTTTTCCGCAATCTCATCAAGAACGAAATGAGGGCAGATATTCCGGAAAGGGTTACAGACAGTTGCTTATTGACAACTATATCTCTGTTTTCCGAATTGATGAACCAAGTAAAACAGTTTATGTGATAACAATACAGTATCAAGGACGTAATTTATAAGACTTTCTACGAGATGCATTTTAACACTTCATACTAAAAACCCAAAAAAAGGACTTCAAACATATCGTCATAATGGTTTTAATCTAATCGCATGCGACGGGATGTTGCCCAAAGCCTTTCTGGGAAAGGCTTCCGACTCTCCGTCCAAGAAGCTCAAAAAAATGGGCTTCAAACATATCGGAATAGAGGATTTAATCCTGTCTCATGGATAACAAGAAGTGGCTCTTACCTAAAGGCAAGAACCACTTTTTTTATCGATGCGACGGGATATCGCCCAAAGCCTTTCTACGAAAGGCTTCCGACTCTCCGTCCAAGAAGCGCTGAAAAAAGGGCTTCGAATGTATCGGAATACTGGATTAGATACAATTACATAAATAAAAGGAAACGGGGTATCTTCAAAAGAAGATACCCCGTTTCCTTTTATCGATGCGACGGGATTTGAACCCACGACCTCTACGTCCCGAACGTAGCGCTCTACCAAACTGAGCCACGCATCGAACAGTAATCTTAGAAAATCATATCTCAAAAATAGAGGTCTGTCAACGTGAGACGTGGTGTAATTTTAGGTTAAAATCTTTGCTTATAATTCCCCATATACAATGTTTCGAAGGGTTCGAACAGCTGGAGAAGTACCTGCACCGGCACGTTGAATAAAGTATAAAATCACAAGCTCTTCACGAGGAGCTATTGTTACATAATTGCCGGTCCAACCATCCCAGCCAAATTCTCCAATGCTGCCTAAATTTGCTGCAGCTCCGGAATCTTCCAGGATTCTCATAAGACAGCCATAACCATAACCAAGGTTGCTTCCCCAACGGTATGCTTCTCTTTGGCTTTCAGGAACTCTGCTTTGAATCATAAAATCTACCGTATGTTTGCCTAAAATACGTATACCCTGATAAGTACCTCCCTGAAGGAGCATCTGAGCAAAGTTCTTATAATCATCAATGGTGGAAACCAGACCGGCTCCGCCAGATTCAAAAGAGACATCCTCCCCATAACCCTCTAAGCCCAAAAACTGTTCTAGAAAAGGAAGTAAGTCTTTTTTTTCTTCATCAAAATAGTAATTTACGGCAAAACGATCTTCTTTTTCTTTTGGAACAAAAAAGCCAGTGTCCTTCATATGAAGGGGATCAAAAATTTCATCTTTTAAAAATGCTCCATAAGATTTTTTAGAGATGACTTCGATAATACCACCTAAAATATCAGCACTTAACCCATATTGCCATCTGCATCCTGGTTGAAAGGAGAGAGGGATTTTACCAATCTGATTACAGTATTCCAAAGTGGAGGTTGGATTTTCAAGCTGAAATTGCTCTTTAATTTTTGAAAAAAGTTGATCCATCATTACACCTGTGGGAAATGAAAGGTCTGGATAAGGAATGCCAGAGGTCATATTTAACAAATCAAAAATCGTAACCTCTCGTTCCACAGGTACAAGGCCTTCTTCGGTCCAGACAGTTTGATTTTGAAATCCTTCCAGATATTTGGATACAGGATCCTGTAAATCCAATTCTCCACGTTCCACTAAAATCATAGTGGCACAGGCTGTGACAGGTTTTGTCATGGAAAACAAGCGAAAGATGGTGTCTCGCTTCATGGGTAGCTGATTTTCTTTGTCTGCCATACCAAAAACCTTGTGGTAAAGTTCCTGGCCTTTGTGAAGTATTAAGATGTTGGCGCCAACGGCTTCTTTGCTTTGAATAACGTTATTCATAAGGCGTTCTATTTTTGCTTCCAATGTTTGCATATGGTAATTCTCCTTAAGAGTAATATTCATTAAAAAACACCTTCCGAACAGTTCCCTGACGGAAGGTGTTTCCTATTACATTATAAACCTGTTACAATCTGCAGCAACCATAAAAATTACTTGTAGTTACCGTAGTTATTTGACTTTTATTCGGTTCCGTATAAAGCAACCAGTTTGTTCAGGTAGTCGTATCTAGCATCTGCATTTTCCTTAGATTTCTGGAATAATTCTTCTGCACGTTCTGGATTGGTTCTCATAAGAGAATCAAAACGAACTTCGCCAGTTAAGAATTCTTTGAAGTCACCTTCAGGTTTCTTGCTATCCAGTACAAAAGCAGGTTTGCCTTCTTTTATCATATCTGGATTGAAGCGGAAGTTATGCCAGTAACCGGATTTCACTGCTTTATCTTCTTCAGCCTGTGAATGAGTCATACCAGCTTTGATTCCGTGTTCAATACATGGTGCATAAGCGATAATGAGAGAAGGACCATTGTATGCTTCAGCTTCTACAATTGCTTTAATACACTGATTGTAATCGGCACCCATAGCGATTTGAGCTACATACACATTACCATAACTCATAGCAATACTTGCAAGGTCTTTTTTCTTCACTTCTTTACCAGCAGCAGCGAATTTTGCAATAGCTCCTGTTTGTGTAGATTTGGAAGACTGTCCACCTGTATTAGAATAAACTTCAGTATCAAATACCATGATGTTAATATCAGTTCCGCTAGCAAGAACATGGTCTAAACCACCAAAACCAATATCGTAAGCCCAACCATCACCACCATAGATCCACTGTGATTTTTTAGCCAGGAATTCTTTTTCTTCCAAAATTTCCTGTGCAAGAGGGTTTGATATTCCAGTTAAAATAGAAACCAGGCTATCTGTTGCAACACCATTTAATGCGCCTGTTTCAAAGGTTTCAGCCCATTTTTCATAAGCAGCCTTTAAGTTTTCTTCTTTGCTTTCCTGAACCAGGGTTTCTAATTTATCAGCCAGAGAACCACGAATTGCTCTCTGAGCGAGGCTCATACCATAACCAAATTCTGCAGCATCTTCAAAGAGAGAGTTAGACCATGCTGGTCCTTTGCCCTGTGCATTGGTTGTATATGGTGTAGAAGGTGAGGAATTACCCCAGATAGA
>CANRGO010000079.1 GCA_947630125.1 uncultured Lachnospiraceae bacterium
GCATTTTCTACTATCGGCTGCAAGGATATTTTGGGGATTTCCTGATGATACAAATGTTTTGGAATATTTAAAGCTAGGTTAATTCGATAATCAAATCGAAGATTTATCAAATCAAGGTAATTTCTGATATATTCAATCTCTTGTTCTACCATTACGTTTTTTGAGGTAAATTTCATACCATAACGAAGTAATTTCCCCAGTGAAGTAACCGCATCTGAAATCACATACTTCTCATCGATTTCTGCCATCATTTTAATAGATTCTAGTACATTATAGATGAAATGGGCATTGATTTGATTTTGCAATGCTTTGATTTCTGAATTTTTCATTAAAAGTTCCCGACTTAAGTTCTCATGCATCAGCCGATCTATGGTATCAAGCATCTTATCAATCTGTAGTCCTAGTTGCCCCATTTCATCTGATCCAGACCGATTGATTCTGGCATCCAAATCACCCTCTTGAATCTGTGTGATAGTAGCCAGGATGTAATAGAATCTCTTCAAAAGGACTTTTACAGTTATATTAATCAACAAAATCAGACAAATAAAAACAGGTATTAAAAAAGCCATATAGATTAATTGGATTTTAAGTAATTCTTTTAAATTATTCTCCATATTCACTACATGGATCAACGTTCCTGATAGCTCTTTTACAGGCAATACACCAACCATAACAGGTTTTCCAGAAAGAGTCGTCTCAAAATACTGCTCCTTGGATTGGTCTAAAATACTTTTGATATTAATCTGCTTTTCTGCCTCAAAAATACTCTCCTCCTGAGTACCACTGTATATTTCTCCGTACTGATCAACAAAACAGGTCCATTCCTGATTGGATGATTCAAACAAATTTGCAAACACCTCATCCATACGCACAGCTACTTCAATCACTGCTATTTCACCATATTCATAGTCTTCAATTGTAGTAATTAAGCCCATGGTATGTTCAGAAGAATTCACAGAATTTGAAAACATTTGGTCATTATAATCAAATCTCCACTCCCCTGACACATAATCTGTAGACCATTCAAATTCCTTCAAACGATAATTTCGATATAGGATAGGCATCATTTCAGGAAAGTTATCGGTACTGGAATAGACTCTAATCTGATATAAATAAGGATTTGAATTTACAATATTCTCTAACATTCCAATATCATTTTGATAAAACCCTACTAAATCAAGGGTTTCTAAGGGAACTTCTTCTTCTAGTTGTAACAAAAAGTCAACTAGATTCTGATAATTCAAAAAAACCTGCGTGGAAGTATTGCAAAGTTCTACCGTTTTTTGTATCACTCCATAACTTTGACTCATTACATACTTTAAATTATTTTCTGCCTGTTTTGAATTATTTGCTTTAAGGTTTTGAAACAAAAGGGTAAAAATGCCTAAGACCGGAATGAATATTATCATCCCGATCATTAAGGTAAACTTTATATTTAGTTTTTGTCTGGAAAACCATCGATTAACATTCTTCATCCTGCTAGTCCAGTCCTAATTTTTCTTTTGATTCCTGCATAATTCTAGTATATTCAAGTAATAATTCACCAAATCCAAGTTCATATTTCTTTTCTTTATACTGTTTTAATATTTCGTCAAATTCTTCTTCTGAGTCGGCAAGTAATAGCAGCGGTAATGTTTTACCCCATTCTTCTTTTATTTTCTTATCTGTGGCAGCATACTCACTATCCGTTGCAAATACCACATCATATTGACCTGTATAGGTCGCATAGGGTTTTGTCCATTCCTTCAAGTCTCCAATTAATGGATCGGTTTCCTTCAGCCACTGATCCTGCATCACATTGTTCTGTAACATCCAATACGCATCATCTGCCCCATAAATCTGATCATACTTTTCTCGATTTGTATTTAAAAGTTCTAAAACCTCAGGTTTGATAACATATTGATCCTGAACAATATCATAAGTCTCACCTTCAATCCCAAGAAACACCATTTTTTGTCCACGTTCGCTGATTAAATAACTTAAAAACGCAATGGCACGTTCTGGATCTTTACAGTTTTTAGATATAAAGGTAATTGTCCATCCATTAATGCCTGTGCTTGGAAGAACTGGGTCTTCTTTCTTTGAATTTTTAGGACCATCTACAGCTATATAGATACTTTCTGGATTTGTAGCATTCAGTACTTTTTGTGAAGTCTGAATATCACTGCCCTGATATAGTAGACAAAAGTATCTGCCTTTTGCCATTTTCTCTTCTAACTGTGCACGCTTATCAATAAATATTTCCTTTGACATGTAGCCCATTTCATTTAGATTGCGAAAAACCTTTAACCATTTGATATATTCTGGATCCAGATATCTATCATAATAAAATCCATTTTTTTCATAAGGAATTGCTAGAAAATTTTGCAAATATTTATCAAAGGAATTGCATCCTTCCTGATAAAATTCATCACTTCCAATGGGAATTAAAGGCTCACCATTTACCAGTGGAAACATTTCGACTGCTGCCTTTACTGCTTCAATATACCCTTCTGGTGTTGACATATCCGGACTTCCTATGGCTTCATAAATATCTTTGCGCACTAGAAAATTTTGATTACTGCCCACGCTATTCTCGTTTTCATAATCCTTAGGTGTGTAAGAAGAATTTGGATAACAATATAAATTGCCATCTTCTTTGGTATACCAAGTCACCACCTGGTCGTCGACTACTTTATAAAAATATGGATCATATTGATCAGCAAGTTCATTTAAGGCATATACCATCTCTTCATCTACCATAATCTGTGCCTGTGTTTCCCACCAACCAAGGGTTATCAGATCAGGAAGCGTATCGGATGCAATCATGGCATCTAGTTTTTGAGATTCACTCCCCGTAGGAACTAAAAATTTAATGCTTACACCTGTTTCATCAGTAATAGCCTTGGAGACCATATTTTGTCCCCAAGGCGTTTTATACCATGAATAATTAATATACCATTCAAAGGTGATTTCTTCTTCTGCCAGTCTCTGCCAGGCTGGAATCTCGTCCTCTTCATCAACTATTTCTGAAGAGCTTTGTTTACTACAACCAGTTAGAACAAACAGATAAGCTATCATCATAAGTAACAATACTAAAATCCTTTTCATAGTTCTCCTTCTTATCTTGCCATATTAAACTTAGTATATCAAATATGCTCTGGATAGGAAAGAAACAAATCTTATTCTTTCACAGCTCCAGCTGAGATACTACTAATGATGTATTTAGAGCAGAACATAAATACAATTAAAATAGGAATTACGGAGATTGCTACTGCCAGATAGATAGCTCCCTGATTGCTTGTAATGTCTTGTGAAGAACGAAGAGAAGCAATCATAACTGGTAGCGTAAATTTTTCTGGTGAATTTAATAAAATAAGCGGAACCAGGTAACTGTTCCAGTTTCCGATAAATGCTCCTATGGACATGGTTGCTACACCTGGCAACATAATAGGAAATACAATGCGATGGAAAATGTGAATTTCAGTTGCTCCATCGATTCTTGCTGCTTCTAACAAAGATTTAGATAAAACTGACAACAGGTACTGTCTCAAAAAGAACACAGTTCCAGGTGCTGCAATTGCAGGAATAATCAAAGGTATATAAGAATCTACCAGTTTTAATTTTGCAATCAAATTATAAAATCCGAGTAGGCTTAACTGTCCTGGAATCATCATAAAAACAACAATAACCAGTAAAATGAATTTTCCGCCTCTAAAATGATACACGGCTAAAGCATAAGCAGTAATTGCTGAAAAATATGCGGTTAAAATGGTTGCAGGAATTGCAACTAATAAACTGTTATAAAATCCTTTAAACAGATTAAAGTAACCTGATACTGTTTCCCAGTTTTCAGCTAACGCATCTCCTGGTAAAAAACTAAAGGAAGTCATAATATCGATACCACTTCTGGTCGCATTTACCACCATTAAAATAAAAGGAAGTACACAGGTTAGAGCCAAAAGTATTAATGACAGATATAAGATTGATTTTTTAATTTTATAACTCATACTAGTCCTCCTTATCTCTCATTGCTCTAAACTGAATCACAGAGACAATTAATATAATAGCAAACAGGGTGTATGCAATCGCAGCTGCATATCCAACCTGACGTGTTCCCGTTTCAAATCCGAATTTGTACAAGTACATAATAACTGTTTGTAATTTCCCGGATGGATTTCCAGCAGTACCACCACTAATTAGGAAAGGAAGATCAAACATCTGAAGACCACCTATTAATGACGTGATTCCTACATATAATAAAATTGGTTTTAATAAAGGGATTGTGATTCCACTAAACATTTTCCATCTACCAGCTCCATCAATGGCCGCTGCTTCAAAATAATCTTTGGAAATACCCTGAACACCTGCCATCAGCATAATAAACGAATTACCAAACCACATCCACGCACCGATTACTGCAATTACGTAAGGTGCTACTGAACTACTTCCCAGCCAATTGGTAGGGTTTCCTTTGTTGATTCCAAAAAATGCCAATAACTGATTGATCGTTCCATATCTCCAGTCCAAAAGTGTGCTGAACAAAAATGCAACGCTGGTTGCTGCTATAATATTTGGCAGATAAAATATGGCTCTAAATAATCCAAGTCCCTGCATACGATATTTAATATCACTAAATACTACGGTTAAAATAAATGCAATTCCTAGCTGTAAAACAATATTCACAATCCAGATTTGCAATGTGTTACCAAATGCTCTCCAGAAAAATTTATCCCCTACTACTCGCACATAATTATCCATTCCTACGAAATCCGGAGTTCCAAATCCCTTGAAATTCGTAAAACTTAGAAAAAGTGTTCTGAATACCGGGTATACACTAAAGATTAAAAATGTAATCACAAAGGGGATGATGAAAATATAGGCTGCATGATTCACATTTCTTCTTTTCCGATTTCCGCTTGTTACTATCATGGTAATTACCTCCATTTTTAGATAAAGGGGGAGGATTCATATGAATCCTCCTTCCCAGAAAAAACTTGTATCTGCTAATTATCTGTTTACTGTAAGTTCAGGATAGGTAGATTCTACAATGTCATAAAATTCTGCAATTGCATCTTCTTTTGATTTTTCTCCTGTTTTAACAGCTGTAATTGCTGCTCCCCATGCATCGCCAATGGCTTTGTCATATCTTGTAACTTTTGAGTAATCAATTCCTTGAGCCTGTTCCAACCAGAAATTGTATAACTGCTGTCCACCATAAACTTCATTAGCGTCTTCAGCATGTTTTTCTAATGTAGGAATATAAGAAACAGTATCACCTTCAGATTTTACGATCCACCATTCCATGGTATCTTCTGTTAATGTACAGAATTTCAAGTAATCCCATGCAAGTTCTTTTCTTTCACTGTTAGCACTGATTCCGATAAAGGTACCACCACCAAATCCATAAGAAGGACCTGAAGCAACGCCCCATTTTCCTTTTGTTTCGCCGTAGTTATCTCTCATGGTTAAAACACCCCATGCTGGAAGTCCATAAGCAAATACTTCTACTGTTTCACTGCCTTCTGTAGCTGCTGCAAAGTTTTCAGCATCCCAGATGTTCATTTCATCGGTACCCCATTGTGTTTCAGCTGTTAAAAGAGGAACTGGTCCCTTCATAGCCTGATACCAAGGAGCTGCCCACTGGCTAGCAAATGCTGTTAATTCGTTCTGGAATAAAGATACACATAAATCCATGTAATCAAATCTAGCTTGATCAACATTTAAAGTTCCATCGATAACCCAAGCTGAGTCACCTGAAAAATAGTTTGTTTCTGCATCAGATGCAAAAATTTTGTAACCAGCTGCTTTTAAAGTTTCACCAGTCTGAATGATGGTTGGGTAATCTTTGAATAATTTACCAACTTCAACAGGATCACTGGTTCCAAATACTTTTTCAGCAATATCTCTTCTGTAGTAGAAACCTGCTGGAGTAATCTGATAACTGATTGCTCTTTGAATTCCTTCGGAATCCTGACCAACTTCCCATACATAATCAACGATTGAATCAGCATAGTCCTGTGCATTGTAAGGAGCCTGATTTAAATCTTCAAAAAATCCTGCATCATACATATCTTCTAACATTTGTGGTTCACCAACAATAATGTCTGGTTCTGTTTCTCCACCAAGTAAAGCGGACTGAACTTTTGTTGGGTAATCTGCTGGAGCGATAACAACTGTTTCTACTTCAACTCCTGGATTTTTTTCCATGTAATATGCGGAAAATTGTTCTAAGTCTGCTGCCAGAGTCCAAACTACCAGTTTGCCTTCTTTTGCAACTTCTTCTCCAGAGCCTTCTTCAGTTGTAGTTTCTGTTTTTGTTTCTGTTTTGTCGTCAGCTTTTTCTGTTGTTGCTGTGTCCCCACACGCTGCCAATGACACTACCATAACGGCTGCCAGAAGTAATGCTTGTAACTTCTTTGCTTTCATAAAAATATCCTCCTTTTCTAAACACCTTAGGTGTTGTTGATATGCTTATTATAAAGTCTATAAAATCTTGATATAATGATGCAATTTATAAAAAGGTGTTGTTTTTTTATTTTTCTATCCCTGCTGCATACTCCACAATTATCTTTCGATCTCCTGCCAATTTACAGGCATCACCCTGATCATTTATTACATGTGATATGCCAGGATTGCCAGTAATCATAATGACACAGACTTGATGAATTTTAACTCCCTCTTCATTAGGAACTTCCATGGCTGAAAATAAATCCACCACTGCATCTCTGTGAAAGGAATAAATACCAAGGCCCCATGCTTCATGATTTTTAACTTGATCGGCAACTTTATAGGATGCATACCCATTTACCTTTCCTTCATGACTCATCCAAACCTCCTGAGAAGGAACATCATAGGGGATTTCACTTTGATAAAAATAAACCCGACCATTTTCACCATTCCAAATCGTTTGATATTCCTGAAAATGCTCAACCATGAGAGCATAGATGGTAACATCATTTCCATTCACAATGATTCCATTTTTCGCAGTGTTTAAATCCCAGGCAACATAATCTCCATGATCTGCTCGCCATACCCAAAAATTATCCCCAACTACCTGCTTTGAGTTAATGATGACACAAGTCTCTGTTTTTGATGTATATCCAGGATTTCCACCAACTCGAAAAAATAAGTCACTAAGGAAAATAGGGTTCATACCTTTATTACTGCCTTGTTCCCCAACTCGCAATAATGTCTCAGACCCTACCGCGCCAGCATCAAATAAAATCCCTGCTAGGATAATGCCATCAACATCAGCAACCTCCATACAACTATCTCCTGTTTCCGACATCAATGTTGCAAGTCCGATTCCTAAGACAATGGTATTTTCATTTTTAATCTGAAGTGGCTCACTCAGATGATAAATTCCAGGTGTTAAAATCAGGTGTTTACCTTCTTCTAATTGTTTATTGATTGTTTCTGCTGTATCAATATCACTTTTTGCCACATAGAACTCATCAATTGAAATACTCTTGCCCTGATTCATAAAATCATCCTGACTCCAGGAAATCCCTTTACTATTTTCCTTACTATCCGGCACAAATACCTGATAACCTGCTTCTTCATCGTAGTAGAGGAACGGTTTTTCACGTATGATTGGTGTTTCTTCTACGGTTGTATTTTTTGTGCCTGGCCATTTTCCTTTTGGAGCCTTTTTATCAGCTACTCCAACAAAGACCATATTCCAGTTTTCTCCCAGCCAAAATCCCCAATCTGTATTTCTGGACAACCATTGTTGCTGACTCCCAGAATCAACCATCTGCTCAATCTTAGAATCTGCTAAAAATCCTCCGCTGGCCCAGCCATAGTTATCATGAAGTTCCAAATTCCCATGTATCGAAACCCTTCTCATAAAAGTAGCCTGACTAACTGCCCACATGGTATTGGAATCTATGGTCAGGTTTGATACCCCCCTCCAAAAGTTACAGGTAGCATTATGATTATTCTCATCCCCAAGCCAGGTAGCTGTACAATTTAAACTTGGAATCACAGTTCCTTCTGGAGATAGAGCAAGACCTGCTACTTCCATATAGTAACCCACCTTTACATCAAGGTAAGAATCATAGGTGCCTGGCAAAAAAAATACACCATAGCGCTCACTACCAAATTGATTTGTTTCCTGCTTTTTCCATAAATCATCCAATATTTCCTGCACCTGATCTACTGGATCTTCTGGTGAAAATACATACACTTGTTTTCCAAAAAGTTCGGTCTGATAATTAACGCGTTCAAAAAGTGCATCCTTCTTCATTGCTATTTGCCTTTCCTTGATAAAATTGCTCAAATAAAGACCTCCTATTATTACGAGTACACACATAAGAAAAGCAATTCCAAACAGAATTGCCTTTCTTTTTTTCAATAAATTTGTATTTGTAAAAACATTCATTTAGTTTTCCTCCGGTTTATAACAAATCGTACAAATACTATTTTTTTCTATGGCAAGCGTTCCTCCAAGGTTGTACTCTCTGATTGAGAAAGAAAGATTGTGCTTACTGCGATTCAAGATTACCAACACTCTTTCTCCATCTGGGTTTACAAAGCCAGTCACATCCAGTTTATCTGAATACTTGGAAACTGCCATTCTCTTTGCACCTTTTTTTACATATCTGCTTAATTGACCTATATAATAATAACTAAGTCTTTTTTCTAAGGTTTGTTCCACAGGGTTACACATCATTGGTGCTGCACAAAAATTATTTACATGATTTGGTCCACCTTTATCATCCAATAATAAATTCCAGTCAATATATCCATTCATACCTGCATTAAAATTACCAATCATATCATGTGCGTACATCTCTGCCTTATAAACTTCATTGGAATCCGCAAATCTACTATATTCCACACATCCTTCTGTAAAAATAAGTTCTTTATCTGGGTACTTTTCTCGCACCAGGGCTACATTTTCAAAGTGATCGCCAGAATACCAGTGAAAAGCTACTCCAGATACAAATTGGTCTGCTTCCTTATCGTCTACAATGTCTCTGGTTCTTTCAAATACCAATTCTTTATTATGATCCCAAATCAATATTTTCACATGTGAAAATCCATTTTGTTTAAGTGCAGGACCAAGATATGTTTTAATCATCTCCTTTTCCTGTTCGCTGGAATAGATACAGGAATCCCATGTTTGAACAGCCTGTGGTTCATTTTGAAGCGTAAGCATTGAAATCTTAATTCCTCTCGATTCATACTCTTTCAGATATCGAACAATATAGTCCGCCCACATTTTATAGTATTTCTCTAAGAGATATCCACCATGATTCATTTCCCCATTACTTTTCATAAACGCTGGAGGACTCCAGGGTGAGGCTAGTAGCATAAGTTCTTCGCTACATTTTGCTTTTGCTAGCTGTATCATAGGAATTAGGTATTTTTCATCTCGTTCCACTGTAAAACCAGTCAAATTCTCATCTGTTTCCTGCTCCAAATAAGCATAGTTACCTAAGCCAAAGTCACAACTATTGATATGTGTTCGGCACAAATTATAAGAGAGACCTTCATTGCCAAAATAGGCTTCGATCACTTCTTCCTGCTTTTGCATGTTTAACAAAGAAAGATTATAAGCAGACGCCTCTGTAAATGCTCCACCAAATCCTTTTACTTCCTGATATGTAATATCTGGATAAACACAAAGTGCAATCATTGGATTTACTTCACTTTGTTCGATGGTTGTTTTTTTCCAATATTCTTTTTTTTCTTCGTTTGTAGTGATGATATTGAATTTCATGTTTTTCTCCCGTCTTATTCTCTACTGTTATTTATTAATTCGCTCCAATACAACTTGTATTTCATCTACTTTCCCATCGCGTATCAGCTTTGCCCACACTTCATCTACTATGGAATCCTGGATGATCGTTTTCTGTCCGTCCATCAACAATTCATAAGAATGAATTCGATATTCGCCTGGCACTAGCGTGTTTTGATCCGGCAAATGATAAATAACCTTTACTTTCCCTAAAAATGTAGCTTCTACTGTGTTGGTTTCATCCAAAAGATAAGCTGGTAAACAGGGTTCAAACTGCAAAGATAAGGTTCCCTTTTCAAAATGAAAAGGTTTTAATCCAAACATCATAATCTGCCACATATGAATAAATTCAACGGTAGATCCACTTAATCTTGCAACAAATCCCTTTCCATGGATTGTTTCATCTGGGTTGGCGGAACTTGCAATAAAGGATGAATTTTCTAATAGACTTCTTCCATATACTTCTTCCTTTTGGAAACATACCAAAGCATCCTTCAGTTCTTGTAAAAACTCCTCCTTTAATTCTGACTTCAGTAGTTCAAGCAAGTACTTATATTCCATATGAAGCCAAATGGATTCATTTTCTAACCAACCTGGAGTAAAAGCTTTGGCTCTACCTAATTCATACGTTGCTTCCGAAAGATTACAATTCACTTTATACATGTGTAATTTTTGATCGTAAAGATCACTTTTTTTCACTTCCTGATAAAGGTTCTTTTTCTCTTGAGGGGTACGATTGGTTTTTAAATAACGTACGGCACCTTCTAAAAACAATGGAACAGCCTGTTGTTTCATCCCCAAAATCTCAATTTCGTCCTTGTTTTTCTTATAATCTGTAACTTCATAATAAAAATAAGTTGGACATAGACCTGCACCTTGACGAAGGGCTTTATCCACGCCAAGCTTCACCTTATCAATTAATTTTTGAAGGTCTAGGGCTAAATCTGTTGATCTAACAGATACCATAGTTCCTGTCACCTGTGTCTTAATTTTCTCACGGTAGCCTTCTTTTACCCGATTTATTTTTTTCCATAAATCAAGCTCCGCTTCCTTCTCGTTTTCTGAAAAAGAAGAGTTTTTTAGAATTTTTAAACTTTCTCTAAAAAGTTCATCAACTTCTAAAAGAAGATTTACAACAACATCGTGTTCAGTAAGGGAGATTAAAATAAACTCCAAAAGTCTTAATAGTTCATATGTTTCTGCCATCGACGAGCCAAGAAGACCTGGTAATCCATTTAATGCATCGTACCAGCCAGGTTTACCACCTTCCATTTCAATACCCATTCCATACGCATCTATTGCAGTAAA
>CANRGO010000080.1 GCA_947630125.1 uncultured Lachnospiraceae bacterium
TTATCAGATAAAATCACAGACCTAAATACAAAGTATTCAGGTGGTTCAAGCTTTACATTAACAGACCTTGATGATGCATCCACCGTTGATACTGCCCTTACTGATGTTCAGGCAGCCATTGATGCAAGAGTTGCATTTCTTCAGTCAGAAGGAAAGACAGAAGAGGAAATTACGGCAGATGCAGACCTTATTCAATTAAATGAAGAAAAAACAGACGTGCAAAGTGTAAAAGATACTTATACACAGATTGCAACAACCCAGTCTACCATTGACACAACCAATGCAAATATTACAACTTACCAGGATAAAATTAATGATGTGGCGGGAGTTTTAACAGCAGAGGCAACTACCATTTTGGATAATAAGATCACAGCAGCCAACAATGGAACCTATGCGGATACCAATGCGGCAACCAAAGCTGTTCGTGTGTATGGAAGTGATGCCCAGATTACCTTAAATGGAGCAACATTCACGTCTGCGAATAATTCCTTTACGGTAAATGGCTTGACCATCACAGCATTAGAAACAACTGGAACCAATGATGACGGATCTGCTAAACAAGTAAGTATTAGTACTGGTCAGGATGTTGAAGGCATCTATAAAATGGTGAAAGATTTTTTCAAAGAGTATAATAGCTTAGTGAATGAAATGTCCACATTATATAATGCTGATGCAGCCAAGGGTTATAGCCCACTGACAGATGAAGAAAAAGATGCCATGACGGAATCAGAAGTAGAACTTTGGGAAAAGAAAATCAAGGATTCTTTGCTTCGAAAAGATGCAAATCTAAATACGGTTATGAATATGCTGCAAGGTGGCATGTTATCCATGAATACAATTAATGGAGTTAAATATAATCTTTCCAGTTTTGGAGTTGAAACTCAAAGTTACTTTGAAGCAGAAGAGAATGAACGTGGTGCTTACCACATCAATGGTGATTCTGACGATTCGGTTTCTAGCGGAAATACGGACAAATTAAAAACCGCCATAGCTACCAATCCCACAGCAGTTACAAAGTTTTTCGCCAATTTAGCAACGAATCTTTATGATAATTTAAATAAAGAAATGAAAAGTTCTGCAAATAGAAGTATTTACAATGCTTATGATAACAAAAAATTACAAGAAGAATATGATGATTATACAACAAAAATTGCAAAACAACAGGCAAAAGTAGATGCTATGGAAGAGCGATATTATGCACAGTTTACTGCAATGGAAAAAGCAATGGCAAATATGCAGAGCAGCAGCAATGCACTAACCTCCCTGTTGGGTCAATAGTAAGATAAGGGGCTAATGAAATGTTAACAAATAATGCATATGCACAATATAGTAATAATAAAATATTAACAGCATCTCCGGCGGAATTAACGCTTATGTTATATGAAGGAGCTATTAAATTTTGTAATATTGCTATCATTGGAATAGAACAAGGAAATGTTCAAAAGTCACATGATAATATTATGAAAACACAACGGATTATCGAGGAGTTTCAAATCACGTTAAATCGTGATTATCCGGTATCAAAGGATTTTGATGCAGTATATTCCTATTTGCTTCGCAGACTTCGAGAAGCAAATACCACGAAAAAGATTGCAATATTGGAAGAAGTGTTAAGACATCTTAGAACCATGCGCGATACATGGAAGGAAGTTATGAGAAAGTCAAATATACCGGTATAACAGGAGGGTTAGAGGTTGGACTACTTGAAGAAAACTGAGGACTATATACAAATCTTAATAGATAGCCTGAAAAAGAAATCTCTGTTGTTAACCAATCTAACGCAAAAGAATGCATTGCAGGAAGCAGCAGTTCTAAATGATGATAGCCAGGATTTTGATCATATTCTAGAAGAAAAGGCAGTGCTGATTGAAGAGTTGAATCATTTAGATCAAGGATTTGACCTTGTGTTTGAACGAGTTAAGGGACAAATTGAAAAAAATCCCTCAGAGTTTAAAAAACAAATCAGAGAAATGCAGGAATTAATTAGAGAAATTACAGATAAAAGTCTGGGTATACAGTCTCAGGAAAAGAAAAACAAGGAACTGATTGAAAAGCAATTTCGAAAAATGCGTCAAGAAATTCAAGGAAGAAGAACCAGTGTCAAGGCAGCAACCAATTACTACAAGAGTATGAACAGTTTATCTTATGATGCAAGCAGTAGTATTGATAAAAAGAAATAATTTTTTAAAAAAGTTATATTTTGGTATAAAGTAATTCTCAAATATACCGATATAAGATACAAGTAAAGAAACTTACTTAACAGTAATGAAGGATTAAGGGCGTACGACCTTATGAAACATTATCATTCAAACCGTGGCATGGAAGCCACCGTAAATTCAAGGAGGAAAATTATATGGTAGTTCAACACAATTTATCAGCAATGAACGCAAGCAGACAGTTAAACATTACAACTGGAAATCAGTCAAAGGTTACAGAACAGTTATCTTCAGGTTACAAAATTAACCGTGCAGCAGATGACGCAGCTGGATTAACAATCAGTGAAAAAATGAGAAGCCAGATCAAAGGTCTTACACAGGCATCCACCAACGCTCAAGATGGTGTATCTTTAGTGCAGACAGCAGAAGGTGCTTTATCAGAAGTTCACGATATGTTACAACGTATGAACGAATTAGCAGTTAAATCAGCAAATGGTACCAATACTACAGCTGACAGAACAGCTATCCAGAAGGAAGTTGAAGCTCTTGTAAGTGAAATCGACAGAGTAAAAGAATCAACAGCATTCAATACTTTAAAAATGTTAAATGGTGATTTTGCAACAAGCAAAAACATCGCTATTCAGGTTGGTGCAGCTAACAGCAAAGAACAGAGAATTCAAGTTAAAATTGAAAGTATTTCTACAACTAAACTTGGCGCAGCTAGCTTAAAAATTAAAAACGTTGATATGAAAACATTATCAGGCGCTCGTAAAGCTATTTCTGCTATCACTCAGGCTATTGCTAAAATCTCTGATATTCGTTCCGCACTTGGAGCTGTTCAGAACAGATTAGAGCACACCATCAAGAACTTAGATAACATCGTTGAAAACACAACAGCAGCAGAATCTTCAATCCGTGACACTGACATGGCTGATGCTATGGTTGAATTCAGCAAGAATAATATTTTATCTCAAGCTGGTCAATCTATGTTAGCTCAGGCTAATCAGTCAACACAGGGAGTTCTCTCATTATTGGGATAATTTTTTAAGAAAACTATAAGAAAGGGACTGGATATTATATCCAGTTCTTTTTTTTGAGTAGTATCTATAATAATAATATGTTTAAATTAACTTATGTAGCTATTTTAATAAGGTCAATATAGGAGGAACAATGCAATATTTAAATAAAGTAAATTTGAGTGAAATAAAGGATAGGTATGATTTTTTTGTTGCTTGGGGAACTGGTTCTTTGTTTAATATGAATTATCAAAAAGATCATTTGCCAGTAAATATGTTGGTTGATGGTACAAAGACGAATATAGGGAATAAAATTGATAAACTGGTAGTTTATGGACCTGAAGATATTAAAGAAAAAATTGAAGGAAAAGCTTTGATTATTATTTATGCAATTTATGAGGTTGAAATCCTAAATCAAATAGCTGAATTGGGACTTGAAGTAGATACAATAATATATAACTTACTTGTATTAGAATCTATTGGAATAAAAAGATATCCATTTTGGAATGGGAAGCATGCAGATGACATATTATTATTGGAATTAGTTCGTAGGTTAGGTGTTAAAAAAAAGGAGTATTTAGATATTGGTGTTTGTCATCCTGTTATGCGGAATAATACATATTTATTTTATGAAATGGGTTGGAAGGGTGTTCTTGTTGAACCAAACCCTATATTTCACTCATTAATCAAGGATTATAGAGAAAAAGATATTTTATTACCTAACGGTGCAGGAGTGTATAATGGGGAACTTGAGTACTATGCTTTTTTGGATCGATTAGGATATGGAACATTTGATAAAGAAATAGGTGAATTAAGATGTAAATTAGGATTAAAATATAGCATCAACAAAATACCTATAATTGAAATCAACGAAATAATTGAGAATAACTTCAAAGAATACCCGACAATTATAGATATTGATGTTGAAGGTATGGATTTTGAACTAATCCAAAAAATTGACACTGATAAATACCCTATAGAAATAATAATGTGTGAAACTTTATCCAATGAAGATAAGTACTCCGCTATGATGATACAAAAGGGTTATTTAAAATATGCAAAAGTTGGTGAAAATACAATATTTTATAGAAATGATTTGAATATTAGTGGATTATTTACACAATACTCCTTTGGTGAACTGTAGGATTTGTTTTTAGTGAAATTAAATAAATAATTTTTTGAGAACGCATAAAATAATTGTAGTTGAAAGCCGATACAATAAATATGAAACTGTAACAGAAAGGTGAGAAAACTAGATGAATGAATTAGTACAAAAGGTAGATCAGCTTATTCTTATAATTGAGAGACTTGCAAAGGGTATATTGCAGGAAAATTATAAAATAGAAGAGGAGTACATGGTACTGCTTCGTGAGTCTTTGCTTATCACAATACCAGATATTGTAACATGCTATCTTAGACCAGAACTATCAAAACAACAACATGATATGTTATACTGGACAGAGACCTTAAAACAGATTACAGAAGCTATGGAAAGAAAAGATAAATTCCATCTTGTGGATGTTTTATATTTTGAATGTAAGGAAAATCTTATCATATTTCGAGATATGATTCAGAATCTGGAGAATAACGAAGAATAGAAAGGTATGAGGAACATGTTGGCAATTAGGAAAGAAAACTATGAAGCACTGAAGGCTCATTATCCGCATATTTTAGAATATCTGGAACAGGAAGATTATTTAAAACCTCTGGATCAAATGGTTTTAGAGCCTGGAGTTGCAGAGTTTGATGATAGAAAAGTGTTATATGTATTAAAAGATGGAATTGAATATCATTTGGAAAGTTTATATGATAATGAGCACTGTTTAGATGTGTGGAGAGAAGGATTTCCAGAACTAAGGCTAAATGCTAAAATTCTCTTGTTTGGACTGGGAAATGGTCAATATATTAAGAAACTTTTGGAATCTACATCGGAGGATGTGAAAATCTATGTATTTGAACCCTCCATGGAGCTATTGATGACGATCTTAAATCAATATGATTTAAGTGAGATTCTTTATAGTAAACGCACCTATCTTATCTTAAAAAACGATAAACATCAGAAAGTGGAAGAATATTATTACGAACTCTTAGACTATCGTGACTTAGAAGGATTGGTGCTCAGAAATCATTTAAATTATGTGGAATTGTTTCCAAATGCTTTTTTTGAATACCACAATGGCGTACAGAAGGTTGTTAATGCCATCGTATCCACCCAAAGCGTAATTGGAAGGTATGGGCTTCATTATTATAAAAATACCTTTGAGAATATGAAATATTTTATAGAAGGGAAATCCTTAGAAGGTTTATTCTGGAAGATTCCCAAAGATGTGCCTGCAATCGTAGTTGCAGCTGGTCCGTCCCTTGATAAAAATATAATGGAGCTAAAGAAAGCAAAAGGAAAATCATTTATTCTTGCGGTTGATACGGCACTTCGACCATTGCTTAAAAATGGCATTCGCCCAGATATGTTTATTAGTATTGACGGGAATAAAATGGTTTCTCATTTTTCAGAAGAAGAAACAGGCACCATTCCTATGGTATGTTACCTCCTTAGTCATAGTGCGTTACTTAAAAAACATCACGCAGAAAAGTTTTTTGTAAACGATTTGAACGATCATATTCAGTATAAATTAGGAAAAATGGAAAAGATTCTGCCAGTTATTTCCAGTGGAGGCTCTGTAGCAAATGATGCATTTTCCATCGTACAGGCTCTTGGGTTTACAACTATTATAATGGTAGGACAGGACCTGGCCTATACCGATAATAAGACCCATGCAAGTTCCACAGTACGTGGTGAAATGAAGCTGGATACCATGAAAATGAAACGTATTATGGTAGAAGGTATGAATGGTGATATGGTGGATTCCAGTCATGAGTTCGAGTTATACCGGGCATGGTTCGAAGAACAGGTTTCAAAATACCGTCATTTGCATGTGATTGATGCAACTGAGGGTGGCGCGTTGATTCACGGGACAAAAGTTGCAACTCTCAAAGATACCATAGAGGAATACTGTACGAAAGATGTGGATTTTGGTCAGGTTATTACTTCAACACCCGATTTTTTTAATGATCAGGAAAAAGTTGAGATGTGGCAATATATCTGCAAACTTCCAGAAGAGTTGGAACGCTGCAAAAAAATGATGGAAGAAGGCATACGTGAATATAACAATATGCTGGAGTTAATCTATCAGGATCGTTATCATAGCAAAGAACTAAAGCGTATTTTTGAACGAGCAAAAGAACTTGGTGATAAAATAGAAAAGAATCCAGTGATGTATTATGTTTTGAGTCGCGTACAGACCACAACCACGGAAATTATTAAGAATATTTACAAAATAGAAGCAGATGAAAAGAAGGAATTAATCTCAGCCAGCAAGACAGGACGGGATTATCTGGAATTGTTGTTACAAGATTTGAAAGCTATGATTCCTGAAGTTGAAGGAAAAATAGCAGAGTATGAAGAACAGGTTTTAAACCTGTAGATGGAGGGGCATATGAAGGGTGATATATTTCAGAATTTATTTATTTTTGAGATGGCAAACAGTCATCAGGGAAGTGTTGAACATGGAATCAATATCATTAAAGCCATGGGACGAATTGCTCGTAAGTATAATATCAAGGCAGCAGTAAAATTACAATACAGAGAACTGGACTCTTTCGTTCATCCTGATTTCAAAACGAGAGAGGATGTCAAACATATTCCAAGATTTATGGGAACTCGATTAAATTATGACCAGTTTAGTGAATTGGTAGCTGCTATTAGACAAGAAGGCATGATAGCTATGAGTACCCCTTTTGATGAAACTGGTGTTGACTGGTGTATGGATCAGGGAATGGATATTATTAAAATTGCAAGCTGTTCAGCACTTGACTGGCCACTTTTAACCAAAGCTGCGGCAAGTAGAAAACCATTGATCATTTCTACAGGTGGAAAAACTCTTTCGGATATTGATAAATTATATAACTTCTTTTCTCATAGAAACTGTGAATTTGCCTTTTTACATTGTGTAGCAGAATATCCAGCACCTTTTGATTCTTTGCAGTTAGATTTTATAGATCGTATGACCAGAAGATATCGTGATGTAACCATTGGTTACTCCGGTCATGAAGATCCAGACGATAATACCGTACCTATGCTTGCCATTGCAAAAGGAGCAAAAATTCTTGAGAGACATGTTGGTCTTCCTACGGAAACCATAAGTCTTAATAATTACTCCATGCATCCAGAACAGGCAGATCGTTGGGTGGAAGCAGTTCTGAAAGCAAAAACCATGTGTACCACAAAAAAACCTGGAGATAAATATGTAAGCCAGGCAGAACTAGACTCCTTACGCTCCCTTATGCGAGGCGTGTATGCAAAACGTGGGATTAAAGCAGGGGATGTTTTGACAGAACAGGATGTGTTCTTTGCGATGCCTTGTCAGGAAAATCAATTAAACAGTGGAGAATTTAAAGCAGGAATGGTGGCATCCAAAGCATATGCCGCGAATGAAATGCTGGTAGAAAACCCCAAAATTACCGGAGTAGGTGTGGTGAGAAGTGCCATTCATGATGGTAAAGGTATGCTTTATGAAGCAGGCATTGCACTTGGAAAAGACTTTGAAGTAGAACTTTCCCATCACTATGGAATGCAGCATTTTAGACAATACGGAGCCATCATCATCAACATTATCAACCGTGAATACTGTAAAAAATTAATCATTGTTTTGCCTGGACAGCAACATCCGGAACATGCTCATCAGATCAAAGAAGAAACCTTCCAGGTGTTGTACGGTGATTTAACCATTAAGATTGATGGACAGGATGAAAAAACCTTATATCCAGGGGATATCCAAACTGTACTTAGAGGAGAATATCACACCTTTTCTTCCGTAAATGGAGCTATTTTTGAAGAGGTATCTACACAACATATGAAGTCCGATTCATTTTATAAAGATCCAAGGGTTTCTACGTTAGATCCAATGGAAAGAAAGACCTTCCTTAAAAAATGGTAGAACAAAAAAACTCTCGAAATTGATTCGAGAGTTTTTTGTTTTTCCTTAAGAGAAGTCTACATTGTGCCGATATAATAAATATGTAAAATAAAAAATCAAGGATGATAATATATGTGGAAAATGATACTTGAGAGAATCAAATATTGGATGCAGCTTTTTCTGTTGCCTATATATTGGCTCTCATTTTTGATACCCAGATCTAAAAAAATATGGCTTTTTGGTTCTACCTTTGGGCGTAGATTTGCAGACAATCCGAAATATTTTTATCTTTATCTGAATGCACATCCCGAACTGGGAATAAGACCAGTCTGGATAACCAGAGATAAGGAAATCCATCATTTTTTGGGAAAACATGGCTTCGAAGCATATGATGTTAGAAGTTTGAGTGGAATATGGTACTGCCTGAGAAGCAAAGTCTATATTTTTGATAATTACAGCAAGGACATTTCTCATTGGCTATCAGCAGGAGCAGTTAAAATTAATCTTTGGCATGGTTCGGGCAATAAAAAAACAAATTATGATAATATTTTTGATAAAGTGAGACATCCTAAAAATCTATGGGAAAGATGGAAAACATTTCCTAGAAGACTTTCAGATGAAAAACCACACCATTATACATTGGCTACCTCTGAAGCTATGGGGCTTATAACACAGTCAGCATTTCATACAACAAAGGAACATGTTATAATTGATGGATATCCTAGAAATGATGCCATGTTAAATCCCGAGTTTCCTAATCTTTTAAATGAAAAGGAACAGAAAAATTTAGACGACATACGTGCTTGGAAAAAAGAAGGCTATATCATCGACCTTTATATGACAACATTTCGCGACTCAGAAGTGGATTTTTTCAAAGTCATGAACTTGGAAAAATTTAATGAATACCTCCAATTTAATGGTATAATATTTGTTGTAAAGCTTCATCCAAAATCAAAATTGCAAAAGGAATTTTCAAAGATTGAATATTCCAATATCAAAGTCATTGATGCAAACATTGATCCCTATACCTTTGTTGGTGAAGTGGATATTCTTACGTCTGATTATTCTTCCATCTATACAGATTTTTTGCTGTTAGATAGACCGGTGGTTGCCTTTCATTTTGATTATGATAAGTATTCAACGGAAACTCGAGACAGTTATATATCCTTTGAAGAGTATATGCCTGAAAAAAAAGCAATTAGTATGGAAGAACTTATGAGTTTGACCTTAGAAGTATTGAAACAAGATCCACAAAAACAAGCAAGAAAAACATCAAAAGCCAGAATGTTCCAATATGATGATGACAAGTCAACCCAGAGACTGGTTCAAAAAGTAAAACGGATCGTTGGTTTAAAAGAATAGAGTATCTGAATGAAAGATAGGAGATTTTATGGAATTTAAATTGGAAAATCTGAATGGGTACATGTATCAGAAGTTAGATGAATTTATTGAGAAAGGTATCTTCTTAAATAAAAGAGTCATTCTCTTTGGTTTGAATAGCACTTCCTATTGTATGAAAAGATATTTGGAAAACAAAGGAATTTCTATTTTTGCGTATATAGATAATGATTCAAAAAAGAGAGAAGAAGCAAATGATATCATTGATTTCCAATTAAAGCGCCATATATCGGAAAAACTTTTTTATGAACTTATATCCAAACAATTTATCAGAGCTTACAAACCAGAAGAACTACTGACAGATTATCAGGAAAATGTACTGATTCTTATAGCAAGTAAATACTATGTAGAGATGAGTCATCAGTTACAAAACTTAGGATATATAGAACATCAGGATTACTTGCAGGTTGTCAATTTCTTTGATTTGGAAAACATCATGGAAAGCAGTTCAGTGGAGGGATTAACAGAGATTTCTCCAAAAGAAATGAGAGAAGTACAACTAAATATTTTGCGATATTTGAAAAAAGTTTGTACAGAAAATAATCTTCGATATTTTCTTTGTGGAGGGACCCTTCTTGGTGCTGTTCGACATAAGGGGTATATTCCATGGGATGATGATATTGATGTATTTATGCCATTGAGTGATTATAAGAAACTAATTGATTTACTAAAAGATGATGAACGATATACAACGCTTTCCATCTTTCAACAAAAAGATGATTTCTATAATTTCTTTATGAGAATGATTGATAAGAAAACCGTAATGAAATCATGGGAATATCCTTTTCTCATGACAAGTGCTGTGAATATTGACGTTTTTCCTATTCACGGGCTACCGAAAAAACGAGAAGATATTGATTTCTTTTACAATCGTATACGTAAGTTGAACCTACAATTTATAAGTAGATTCATTGAAGATACAGGAGATAGTGATGAGATTATCAAAGAAAGACATTTTATTTTAAATGAAGTCATACAAATGATGGAACAGTATGATTTTGATGAATCCGAAACAATTGGATTTTTACTCACAAAATATAGAGAACGTGAGATTATGCCAAGAACTATTTATCAAGACTTGATAGAAATCGAGTTTGAACATGAAAAATTTCTGGCACCTTCAGGTTATCATGAGTATCTTACGCGCTTATATGGAGATTATATGGAATTACCTCCTGAACATGCCAGATATACAACACATAATTATAAAGCATATTGGTTATAGATTATGTTTTCGGATTTAAATATATAGATATGTAATGTTAAAGGGGGCTTTTTATGAATATTGCACTTCTGATTGCTGGCGGTAGTGGGCAAAGAATGAATCAGGATATACCAAAACAGTTTATAAATGTAAATGACAAACCAGT
>CANRGO010000081.1 GCA_947630125.1 uncultured Lachnospiraceae bacterium
AGTGGAATTATATTGGTGATATGCAGTTAGATGCTTATGTTGAAGAATATGCTAAAGGATTTCGTGTTTTCTACAATGCAATCAAAAGTGAAAATGCCAATGCCAATGTTTATATTTCCATTGACCAGCAATGGGATCGGAATAGAAAACAAACGGAAAATTATGATGGACGTGATTTAGTTACCACATTTAACAGCAATATTTCATCCAAAGGGAATATAGATTGGGGCGTTGCAGCTCATCCATACGGAGTTCCACTTACCTGGGCGAAGTTCTGGGATGTACCTGCAAATTATAAGAGAATGAAGTTGGTTTCTCATTCTGTAAATACCAAATTTTTAACCATGGAAAACATTGAAGTTTTGACTGATTTCCTCATGAGTCCAGAAATGATATCTCCTACTGGTCAGGTTCGAAGCGTTTTGTGTACAGAAGTGGGATATACCGATGCACAAGGCGAAGATATTCAGGCGGTAGCCTTTACCTATGGATATTTACAGGCCGCTAACAATCAACATATTGATGCCTTTATTATATCCAGCCAGACAGATCATGCCGCTGAAATAGCCCAAGGACTTGCAATGGGCTTAACCAGATTGGACGGATCTCACAAATTAATCTATGATTTTTACAAATATATTGATACCGATAATTACTTATACTATACGGAACTTTCAAAACCATATATTGGAATTACGGATTGGATGCAGGTCTTAACTGCAAGATAGTGTTGGAGGAGAACCTTGAGGCAGATGAAAAAATCAATGAAAATCATAGCCTTAACAATTGGGTGTTTCATGTATTTCTTTTTCTATAGAGGAATTATTGCAGATGCTGGTTCACAGTCCATGATTCAATGGGATGATTGCTCTACACAGCCTGTGATTTATGGACTTGGAGATAGTATTTTATATGGTGATGAATTAGAGGATACCAAGGACTCATTTATAACAATTTTAGGAAAACATCTAAATTATGGGAAAGTTTTTAATTATGGATTAGCAGGTTCTGCTGTTTCAGGGAAAAATGTGGATCGTTTTATTGATCGTTACGCTTCCATGGACAAAGATGCAGATTATGTTTTTGTAATGGGTGGAACCAATGATTATGGATATTCGGTTCCACTAGGCTCTCTAAATGATACG
The DNA here is from genome assembly GCA_947630125.1 of uncultured Lachnospiraceae bacterium. GTDB lineage: Bacteria > Bacillota > Clostridia > Lachnospirales > Lachnospiraceae > CANRGO01. The sequence continues at coordinate 1,146 of CANRGO010000081.1, forward strand.
AGTGAAGAAACATTTTATGGCGGTTTGTACATTTTGATTGAAGGCTTAATCGACCGTTATGGTAAGGATGCAATTATTTTACTGACTCCGATTCAAAGAGTTGGAGGAGAAAAAAAGAATCAACAGGGTAATAGACTGTCGGAATATGTGCAGGCAGTTTTGGATATGGGGAGTCTGTATGAAATTAAAACAGTCGATTTGTATCATGCTACCGAATTGGAATTTACAGATAGGAGAACAGAATGTATGCCAGATGGTCTACATCCAAATGAAGCAGGGCATAAAGAGATTGCAAAGTATATCTCCAGAGTCTTGATTGAAAAAGATACTACGATTACCGTTTGGCAAGAAGAATATTAAGTGAAGCAACAATACAAATACGTGATTTATAAAAACTGAGGTGATTGTATAAAAATCAAACACTTCAGTTTTTTTAATGTGATAGCAATAGTTTTTCTTGTAAACTATGTACATATTTTTTTTATAAAGTTCAGATTTTGAGATATTTTAACTGAAAATTAGGTTTTTTGAACTTGTTATATGAGATAAAATGACCTTACAATAAAAACTCAAGGGGGTTATAAAGTATGAAAAAGATGTTATCAGTATTTATGGTTCTGTGTTTAACACTGTCACTGGCAGCATGTGGAAACACAGAGGAAAAAGTATCAGGTGAGGAAACAAAAACAGAAGAAACAACAGAAGTAACACAAGGAGAGCAAACAGCAGAAGCAACAGAAGAGACAGAAACTGCTACAACAGGTGGTGATTTGGTTGTATATTGCCCTCATCCATTGGAATTTATCAATCCACTGGTAAGTGAATTCGAATCACAGACCGGAATTAAGGTTGAGGTTATTGCAGCGGGAACTGGTGAATTATTAAAACGTGTAGAATCAGAACAAGAAAATCCACTTGGGGATATTTTTTGGGGTGGATCTTTATCAACCATGAAACCACAGATGGAACTATTTGAAAGTTATCAATCTGTGAATGAAGAATTTGTACAGGAAACCATGAAAAATACAGAAGGTGCATTAACCAGATTTACAGATATTCCAAGTGTTATCATGGTAAATACTGATTTGATTGGTGATATTGAAATCAATGGGTATGAAGACTTATTAAATCCAGAATTAAAAGGTAAGATTGCACATTGTGATCCATCAAAATCATCATCATCTTATGAACACTTAATTAATATGTTATATGCTATGGGTAATGGTAATCCAGATGATGGTTGGACATTTGTTGAAAAATTATGTGAAAACTTAGATGGCAAATTATTAAGTGGTTCATCAGCTGTTTATAAGGGTGTTGCAGATGGAGAATATGTGGTTGGTTTAACCTTTGAAGAAGGTGCAGCAAAGTATGTTGCAGATGGAGCACCAGTTAAGGTTGTTTACATGGAAGAAGGCGTAATCTCCAAACCAGATGGTGTATACATTATTAAAAATGCAAAAAACTTGGATAATGCAAAACTTTTCATTGATTTTATTACTGGAAAAGATGCGCAGACTATAATTGTAGAACAATTGAATCGTCGTTCTGTAAGAACAGATGTAGCGGCTCCTGATTACTTATTACCAAAAGAAGAGATGAATGTTATTTTTGATGATGAAGCATTAGTAATTGAAAAGAAAGACGAATGGTTAAGTAAATTTAACGATATTTTCACAAGTTTTTAAGGTGTGAAGCAAACAAATAAAAGCAAGCTCACAACAAAGGTTGTGAGCTTGAGTTTTAAAGATAATCCCCCATGACTAAAGGAGAAAAATATGAGTAATTCAATTAACATAGAACACGTTATAAAAAGATATGGGGATGTAACCATAATCCCTGATTTATCCGTGAATATTAAAAATGGTGAATTCTTCACCTTATTAGGACCATCTGGTTGTGGAAAAACTACATTATTGAGAATGATCGCAGGATTCAACAGCATTGAAGGTGGTACCATTCAATTTGATGATAAGGTGATCAATGAGATTTCAGCACATAAAAGAAATATTGGAATGGTTTTTCAGAACTACGCAATTTTTCCACATTTAACTGTTCGACAGAACGTGGAATATGGATTAAAAATAAGAAGAATGCACAAACCTGAAATGAAAAAAAGGGTAGATGAAATACTAGATGTTGTAAAAATAACTGGTTATCAGGAACGATTACCTGAACGATTGTCAGGAGGTCAGCAACAGAGAGTTGCACTTGCAAGAGCGATTGTTATTCACCCTAGTGTATTGTTGATGGATGAACCACTTTCTAATCTAGATGCAAAACTACGAATTGAAATGAGAAGTGCTATTCGTGAAGTTCAGAAAAAAGTTGGAATCACAACAGTTTATGTTACACATGATCAAGAAGAAGCGTTGGCAATTTCCGATCGTATTGCAATTATGAATGAGGGAGTAATACAACAAATTGCAACTCCAGAACAACTTTATACCAGACCAAATAATATTTTTGTATCTACTTTTATTGGGCATTCAAATCTATTTGGTGGAACCTATCATAGAGATCCATCTGGTGCATTCATAACATTTAAAAATGGTTTTCAAATAGCCATTCCAGAAATGGTACAGGACTATCAGGATCATGAAGAAGTTATTATATCGGTAAGACCTGAAGAATTTATGTTATCTGAAGAGGGAATTGAAGTAACTATTAAAAATCGTACATTTCTAGGGAAATTTACAAATTATGAATTGGATTTTGAAAAAGGTATGGTTATCGAAAATCAACCTTCTATAGAATATTCGCAAGACTTGGGACAGTCAGCCAGAATCTTTGATGAAGGAGAGACAATTCGTTTGTTACCAAATAAAAACAAAATTAATGTTTTCACAAAATGTGGAAAACATAGTCTGATAAAAGGATGTGATGAATCATGAAAACAAAAAAGTTATTCCGATTTGATTTTTGGAATATCGTGACATTAATTATCGTAGTAGTATTTGCTTTGTTTCTTATTTATCCGTTGTTTTCTCTTTTTGCAAGTGGATTTAAGGATTCTGAAACACAGGCTTTTACGTTGGATAACTTCGCACGATTTTTTCAGAAAAAATATTACTTACGAACCTTGTGGCACAGTTTTTTGGTAACAACCTGCACGACCATACTTGCTGTTGCTATAGGAGCTCCGTTAGCATATTTTACTACTGTTTATAAGGTAAAATTAAAGGGACTAATTGATATTTTAATCATTATATCTATGCTGTCACCACCATTTATTGGCGCATATTCCTGGATAGTGCTGGGAGGTAGAAGTGGTATTGTTACAAAATTTTTCCGCAATGTATTTGGAATTGAAACACCTTCCGTGTACGGGTTTGGTGGAATTTTATTAGTTCTTACTTTAAAGTTATATCCCTATATTTATTTATATACAAAAGGTGCTCTAAAAAAAGTTGACAGTTCTTTAAGTGAAGCAGCAGAAAGTCTTGGATGTAATCCGTTTCGTAAGATCACTACAGTCATTATTCCATTAATTGCCCCTACGATTTTAGCAGGATCTTTATTGGTATTTATGAATGCACTTGCTGATTTTGGAACACCGATGTTAATTGGAGAGGGATATACCGTAATGCCAGTTCTGATTTACAGCGAATTCATTAGTGAAGTAGGTGGAAAAGCAAACTTTGCAGCAGCACTGGCAGTTATTCTTGTAATCATTACAGGGGTCATGTTCCTGGGACAAAAATATGTTGTAAATAAAAAATCCTTTACCATGAGTTCCTTACGACCAATTCAGGAGCAAAAATTACATGGATGGAAAAATGTATTGATGCATACAATGATTGCTATTGTAGTGTTTCTCTCTATTATTCCTCAACTTACAGTTGTATTTACCTCTTTTAAAGCAACTAAAGGAGCCATGTTCACAGATGGATTTTCTTTAGAGAGTTATAAATCGATTTTTAGTAACCTGGGAAGCTCTATCTTAAATACTTATAAATTTGGGATTGTGGCGATTGTTATTATTGTATTTGTAGCCATGTTTATTGCTTATATTACAACAAGAAGACGGAGCTGGATAACTAATATTATTGATTCTATGACCATGTTCCCCTATATTATTCCAGGATCAGTACTTGGAATTACCTTGTTACTTGCATTTAACAGAAAGCCTATGTTATTAAGCGGAACAGCCTTTATCATAATCCTTGCATTTGTTGTTCGAAGATTACCATATACACTAAGATCCAGTTCGGCTATTTTATATCAAATAAGTCCGAGTATGGAAGAAGCAGCGATTAGTTTAGGTGATTCCCCAGTAAAGACATTTTTTAAAGTAACAGCCATTATGATGTTGCCGGGAGTAGTTTCAGGTGCAATTTTAAGCTGGATTACGATAATTAATGAGCTAAGTGCATCAGTTATATTGTATACTGGAAGTACCAGAACCATGTCAGTAGCAATCTATACGGAGGTTATTCGGTCCAGTTATGGAACGGCAGCAGCATTAGCTAGTATACTAACCTTAACGACTGTTATTTCTTTGTTATTGTTCTTTAAACTGACTGGTAAAAAGGAAATAAGTTTATAAAAGTGTGAGGTGATGGAATGGAAAAAAAGCGAAGTTATTATAAAGAAGGAATACGTAGAATGCTTTTAATCTATTCCATCATACCTGTTGCTATTTTAACGATGTTCTTTTTGCTATTATTTACAGGGGTATGGAATTATTCAACGAAGAATACAACAATTCAAGAAAATAAGAAAATAGAAACCTTACTGGACGTAACCGTGAATTCATATATGGATTTAATTTATGAATTTGAAAGTTATGAATGGCTTTTTGATACACAGATTGGAACAAATCAAAGAGTTTGTATATTTGAAGCAATTTATAATGTCTCAAATCAATTGGATAAAAAAGCAGACATCTATATTTTTGATTATGAATTGAATCCAACCGTCACAGCAACCAAAACTTTACCTGAATTTCTAAATGGAAAATACGCCGGGAATTGGGGGATTTTCAGAATTATGAAAGAAAATCCAGAAGAAATTGCAATTAAATTGCAAAGCATTCCTGGTAAAGATAATATGCAGCTATTAATTGGAAAAGCATTGCTTGATGATCATGAGATAAAAGGATATGCAATTTTTGTAATGGATAGCAGGCAGTTTATGATAGATATCGCAGGACTTGATTCACAAACTGTAATCACGGATGGAAATGGTTGGGTATTTTTGTCCAACAATTATAATTTTTTAGATAGTCTTGATCGTTTTGATTTAACTTTAGAAAAATCAGTTAGTATAGTTCCCAAAGAAAATGATCGTTATGTTGTTGCAACAACGGAGTTATTGAAAAATCAAATTAAGATATACTCTATCTTTTCGGTTACCAGTCAGTTATTGGTCATTCGTTACATTGCATTAATCTTGTTATTTGTCTTTTCGATGTTGATAGTATTGGTGTTGATTACTTCAAAATCTATTGTTGCAAAAAAAACCAAGGACTTATATCTGATTATTGATGCTTTTAATAAAGCAAAACGAGGGAATCTAAACACAAAAATATCCTTACAAAGTGATGATGAATTTGAAATTATTGCAGAATCGTATAATCAAATGCTAAGTAGTATTAAAGAACTAATAGAAAAAAATAGAGAAATGGATAAACTAGTAGCTTCTGCTCAAACAAAACAATTGGAGAGCCAGTTTAATCCTCATTTCTTGTTTAATACATTGGATAATATACGCTTTATGTGTAAGATGGAACCAGATATTGCAAGCAAAATGGTACTAAATTTATCGACGCTGCTTCGCTATAGTATAAGCAATACCCAGGAAGAAGTGACAGTTGAAGAAGATATAGGCTACACAGAAAATTATATGAGTATCTTAAAACTGCGTTTTAATCATCGATTTCAGTATTCGATTGATATTGCCACAGATATTGAATCTTGCGTTATACCAAAATTATTAATACAGCCAATGATTGAAAATTCTATTAAATACGGATTTATTGGAAGAGAAAAATTAGCAGTTGAAATTATTGGATATCAGGAAGATAATCAACTTATTTTTATTTGTAAAGATGATGGTGCAGGAATGCCCTTAGAAACTTTACATGAAATGAAAGAAATCTTAATGAAAACTAACAATACGAGTAATCATACTGGCCTTTATAATATCAATCGAAGACTTCAAATTAAGTATGGGGATGAATATGGAATTCAGATAGAAAGTGTTTTGAATGAGGGAACCTGTTTGAAAGTTATGTTACCTATACGGTATGAAGGAGAAATGGGAGGTAGTCATGCTTAAAATTTTAATTGCAGAAGATGAGGACATTATCCGAAAAGGGTTGATGTTTACCATAGACTGGTTAAGTATGGACTGTATCGTAGTTGCCGAAGCGGTTAATGGTGAAGAAGGTCTTCAAAAGATAAAGGAATGTCAGCCAGATATTGTACTTACGGATATAAAAATGCCTAAAATGGATGGCATTGAAATGGTCCGCGAAGGTCTGAAATATGCCAACTTTAAAACTGTTATAATGACTAGTTATGCTGAATTTGAATATGCAAAAAAAGCCATTGAATTAAAAGCTTTTGATTATTTACTAAAACCCATTGATGAAAATAAAATAATTGAAGTGATTCAATTGATTCATGAACAATTAGATAGTAATAGAGAAGCAATGTTTGCTATTGAAAGTGTTAAAAATTCAGGTTCAAAACTAGATTTGAATTATTTTATTGATTTTGATAATACTGAAAATCAGTATGTTGCAAAAACAATTGAAATAATGAAAGAACAATACGCTGACAAAATTGGAATTGAATCTATTTCTGAGCAATTAGGAGTGAGCCCCAGTTATCTCAGTAGGAAATTCAAAGAAAAGACAGAACATTCCTTTTTGGATCTACTAAATGCTTATCGGGTTCAACAAGCAATTCGTCTTCTGAATAGTGGTAATTATCGAGTTTATGAGATTTCCGATTTAACAGGATTTTCTGATTACAAGCATTTTTGCACCGTGTTCAAAAAATATACATCCATGTCTCCCACAGGATTTGTTAAGAAAAGGAATGATTTGGAGTAAGAAGAAAAGGAATATGTAGAATGAAAAAATTTGAAAACACCATTCTCTTTAGTGATATGGATGGAACTTTACTTAATCGAGAAGGAGTTATATCAGAAGAAAATAAAAAAGCAATTTGTCATTTTGTAGAAGAGGGTGGATTATTTGGGGTTGCAACAGGAAGAAGTCAGTTAAATTCCCTTATGTTTATTAAGGAGTTACCCATCAATCTTCCATGTATTTTATATAATGGTTGTGCAGTATATGATTTTGGTAAAAATTACTTTTATAAAATTGAAGAATTAAACAAAAAGAATGTACAGAATTTTTTGGAACATTTAATTGTGGATTTTCCGAAGGTTTCAATTCAAATTTATAGTTCAGACATGTGCTATTTTATTACGGATGAAGATAAAGCAGATCCACATCACATTGAAAGTCATAAGCCTTGTGAGTTTACAAAAATGGATAAGATCTTATCAGTTCCCTGGATGAAAATACTTCTCTCTGGACATATGGCTGAACTTAAAAAGCTAAATAATGAGATGTTACAGAGTGGTTTGCAGGAGGAAATTGATTATGTTTATTCTTCGGACATCTATTTAGAATACCTTCCGAAAGGAGTTTCAAAGGGAAGCGCCTTGCATTTCGTGAGAGAACTCATGGGAGACCAATACAAAATATATGCTGTTGGTGATTATGATAATGATATTGAAATGTTAGAAGAAGCAGATTATGGAATCGCAATGAATAATGCAGTCTTATCGTTGAAAAGAATCGCAAAAAGAATTACGGTGGACCATAACGATCATGCTATGCAGGATATTATTTATCAAATTATAGAAAATCAAAGCTAGTTTTTAGGCAGATGGGGGAATTATGCTAAGAGCAGGAAAAACATCTAAAATTAAAACATATAAAGAACAGATTAATAAATCAAAACTCCAAAAATTAAGTGTACGTAAGCAACTAAAAAATTCTTTTTATTCATCCATTAGTGTGCTTAGTGGAATGATTGTTTTGTTAATAGCAATTATACTTATCGTTGCTTTTTTCAGTAAATCGGTATTTGAAATATATGGTTCAGGACAGGGAAAGGCTGGTAGTCTGGCACTTGATTTTAATTCACTTCATGGTGAATTAAGATATCTTGTTTATGATGCAAAAGATGATACACAACTAGAATCAATGAATAAAATTGAATCTTTGTCAGCTGAGTTGATGAGGAATGCAGAAGAATTGCTTCCACTTATGAAAAAACCTGAAGGTTTGGAAAAGTATCAGCAAATCATGGATTTATTAAATAAGTATCTTCCAATGAAAGATGATATTGTTCGATACGAACAAGAACAGGGCAAGTATAATTCCATGAAGTTATATAGTTCTGATGCCACTGCTCTTGCAAAGGAATTAGAATTATCAATCAGTCAATTGTTTGCGTTTATGAGTGAACAGGGAAATTTATACAGTCAACGAATATTACTGATTAGTGGATTAATTTTAGTGTTTTCGGGAATTTTGATTGTTACCATCTTAGCAACATTATCAAAGATGATTAAACACTTAATTAAAGATATCTGTGGTCCTCTGGAACATTTAACGGTGGTATCCGAAGAAATATCAAAAGGAAATCTTGGGGTAGAAATACATATAGAAAGTCATAATGAGATTGGTGATTTAGCCGAATCCTTATCGTATACAGCAAAGGCTCTGAAAAACTATATTGCAGATATTTCATCTAAATTGGAACAGATTGTGAAACAAGATTTAACGATTCAAATGAGTGATAACTATATGGGTGATTTCCTGCCAATTCAGGAATCCTTATCACAAATCATACTTTTTTTAAATGCAGTTTTCTTGCAAATTGATCAGACTTCAAACGAAGTTCACGAAGGAGCAGTGCAGGTATCTAATGCAGCAATGACTTTAGCAGAAAGCAGTACAGAACAAAATTTTGCAATCCAGGATATTTCGGAAACAATGAATCTGATTTCACAAAATGCAAAAACAAATGAGGAACTATGCATAAGCGCAAATGATATAACAAATCATGCAAAATCCTATGCAGTTTTAGGCATTGATAAAATGAATCAATTAGTTGCAACCATGACTCATATAGATGGTACCAGTCAGCAGATCTCTCAAATCTTACAGACGATTAATGAAATTGCTGACCAGACAAATTTACTGGCACTAAATGCCAGAATCGAAGCGGCACGAGCTGGAGAAGCTGGGAAGGGATTTGCTGTTGTAGCAAATGAAGTTGCAAAACTTGCAGACCGTTGTTCGCAGGCTTCTAAACAATCAGAATCCATGATAATTGATACATTAGAGGCTGTAAAAAAAGGGGACGAAGAGGTTTCCATGACGGCTAAAATTTTAAAAGATACAGAATATCAAATAGAAGTTGCCTCAAACTCAATGAATCTAATCTTAGTGGAGACAAACAAACAACACATGGAAATAGAAAATGTTAAAAAGCAGGTTACTAATATTTCGGATACGATTCGAATGAACTCAGCAACAGCTGAGCAGAGTGCAGCAGCAAGTCAGCAACTGACAGCACAATCAGATATTTTAAGATCTCTGCTTCAAAAAATGAAGCTGAAATCATAGATAGTTTTAAGTTTCCCCCTCAACTCAAAAAACCTCACGAATATCTTGTG
>CANRGO010000082.1 GCA_947630125.1 uncultured Lachnospiraceae bacterium
GTTCTCACAGGCAACTTTGATATAATATCATGTGCTAGATAAGATGTCAACACTTTTTTAAAACTTTTTTTATTTCTATGTAATCAACAGATTTCATAGTTTTCCTTTGCAGTCCGTATTAAAAAGCAACTGTAGCAGGTGAGATTGATTCTATCAAAGGAAGTTATCTTTGTCAATACAAATTTGTAAATTTTTTATATTTTTTAAACAATATATATTTTTATAGGATGATGAATACAATTTAGAAAATCCCTCTTCTTAAAAAAGAGGGATTTTCTCAGTATTTCCTTGTGTTTTTATCTGCAAATCAGCCGATTCCATAAACTCAACTTCCTCGATGGGGACTTCTATTAATAAAACTAAAGTTCTAATACCAAGTGATTCCACCTCATCAATATAAGAATTAAAATCATCAAGAAGCAATGTCTTTAATGTTCTATAAGTTTCCGTCTCATTTAGAATTATTTTGGTGCTTAAATTCTTTTCGAGAAAGTTAACAGTTTGTTGATTTTCAGAAGCATTACTTAATTGAAACCGAAATATAACTAATTCATTTCCTTCCGTAGCATCAAACGCCAGAAAAAAATCTTCATCTCCTTCCGCCGGATAACTTCTTTGTACAGAATAGTCCATATATTGTATAGAAAGATCTGAATACCCTAGAATTGTTGCTATATCCACAACTTCCGCAACCTCTACAATCGGTGTTTCTTCTATTACATTCTCTGTTGTAGACTCCTCAGGAATATTAGTTTCTGACTCTGATTCCTGAGGAGTCTCTTCTTCAACACTTGGATTCAACAATTCTAGTTCTTCTTCTGGAACTATAGATGTATCAACTAATCTTGACTGACTATTACTATTATATTTCAACATAAGCCCAGCTGCATATTCACTGATTAGAGTGCTTTCCTCTTCTGATAATTCTGGAATATAAGAACCACAACCATAAAATGAAAATGAAAGACCTATGAATACAAACAATAAGCATATTTTATTTCTCATAATATCAACCATCTCTTTCTCAAAGTTCATTTCATGATTTTATCACTAAACGAATTGTTTTACAAGACTTCCTCACTATAAAACCCACTGTTTCAAGTTCCTTATTTCCCTCTTATAATTTATTCATGATAATCTAGTTCCAATTCAAAGTAGAATACAACACCATTGTCTACATTATATACACCATACTTTTGATTCATCGATTCCATAATTGCTTTCACTATAGATAATCCAATTCCACTGCCTCCATATTCTCTTGTTCTCGCTTTATCAACTTTATAAAACTTTTCCCAAATTCTAGGCAGTTCATTATCTTCCATTAATTGTCCACTATTGAATACAGTAACCCTTACAACATGTTCCATTCGTATTATTTTGACTTCAATCAGCATTTCATTTGATACATGATGTATGGCATTTGTAAGAAAGTTCATGATAACTTCCTCTACTTTAAATTCATCAGCCCATACATACACCGCTTCTTTAGAATCAAAAATCGTTGTAATTGCTTTTTGTTTTCTTAAAATTGAAGTAGAGTTTAAACAGCCTTTTATTAAGTCAGATAAATCAAAACGTTCAATATTTATTTGATCCACACCAGATTCTAATTGATTTAATGTAAGTAATTTCTTAACCAGACTATTCATTTTTGCAGCTTCATCCATAATAACTTCACAATAAAAGTCTTTTCCTTCTGTATCGTCATGAATGCCTTCTTTTAAACCTTCTGCATAACCTTGAATTAATGCAATCGGAGTTTTTAATTCATGTGATACATTAGACAAAAATTCTTTTCTCATTTCATCAATTTCGATTTTCTTTTCAAGATCTTTTTGAAGTTCAATATTTGCTGTCTTTAGTTCTGATATGGTTTTCTCAAGAGTTTTTGAAAGTGTATTAATATTTTCACCTAATAAGGCAACTTCATTATTTGCTTTTCCCGTATACTTTGCATTAAAATCCAGTTGTATCATACGTTCTGAAATTTTTGCTAAAGCATTAATAGGTTTCGTTAATTTGCTTGTCACAATCCAAATAATAAATGCACTTACTAAAATCGTCAGCCCTCCAATATAAAACATTAGGCGATTAGCTATTTCTACACTCTCTCGAATACTCTCAACTGCTGTACGGATTAAAAATAGATTTCCATTATCCAAAAAACCCCACATTTCAATATAATCATTTCGCATACCAGGATCTGTAGTTCTATGTATGATATAATTTTTCTGCCCGTTAAACAGAGCTTCAACCTCCTCTATCTGTTCTGGCGTAACCATGAAAATTTTATCACTTAATATTTTACTTAGTCTACTGATATCGTTATCTGTTGCATATAACATCTTGGCTTCATTATCCAATATAATCATATTGATGTTAAATGTATTAGATATTTCCTGAAATTCTTCTACAAATTCATCACTTCCGATTTCATTATTTTCAGCCGCTTGATTAATCTTATCGTAAACTGTTAATAAAACTTTTATTTTATTATTTATGTAATATGATTCTAAAAAGGAATTACTTAAAATCCAATTTAGAATAATGGTTCCTGCCATCAAAGCCACAAAAATTATAGTAAATTGTTTTTTGATTGAATACTTCATAACTCCTCATTTCTGGAATAAATTTTATGTTTCTGCTTCAAATTTGTAGCCCATCCCCCAAATAGTTTTTATATAATCACCTTTGTCTCCCATTTTACTTCTTAATTTTTTTACATGTGTATCGATCGTTCTTGCATCTCCAAAATAATCATAATTCCACACACTGTTTAAGATTTTCTCTCTGGATAGCGCTATACCCTTATTTTCCATAAAATAAGTTAAAAGTTCAAACTCTTTATAGCTCAAATCAATACTAATTCCATCAATCATTACCATATGGGCAACTTTATTAATTATAATGCCAGCCATTTCCAAATTTCCCGTATTGTCCTTTTGGTTGGTCCTTCTTAGAATTGCTTCAACTCTCGCAACAAGTATTTTGGGACTAAATGGTTTTGAAATATATTCATCCACTCCAAGTTGAAAACCTTGTAGTTCATCTCTCTCATCTGCTTTAGCTGTTAACATAATGATAGGAACTTTTGATTTTTCCCTGATTTCTCTGCAAACCTGCCATCCATCTAATTTCGGCATCATAACATCTAACAGAATTAATGAAATATCTTTATTGTTATAAAAAATATCGAGGGCTTCACTACCATCTTGAGCCTCCACCACATCATAATTGCTTTTTTGCAAAAAATCTTTCACCAATTTACGCATTCTGCTTTCATCATCTACAACCAAAATTTTTATTTTATCCATTTCCATCTTCCTTCCCTTTTCTAATCACGAAAGAATTTTACGAGTCAAACTTTTTATTCTTGTTCTTTCTCTTAGTATAAAATGAAACTATGTTTATTCTGTGAAAATAGAAAGCTTTTTTATTATTCATTAACTTCTGAATATTCTTTATTTCTAAGCTCAGATTCCAATTCTCTTAGTTCTTGCTCCCATGAGGCATATTTATTCGTAATAACCTTTTCATAATTTAAAATATTGGGGTGACTAGACGTTAAGGCAATTACAAACATAGAAATCAACAAAATTACAAGAATGAAATTCATTGTCATAGAAATTTTCATTGTGAATTTTCTAGGCTCTGGCTTTTCATAAACTTTTACAATTCTGGTTTTGATTTGTGGTTGACTCGCCTGTACATCCTTCGAAAAAACAATATTCAAAGGAATTTCATCTATATCTTCCTGTGAAATTTCATGTTCTAGTAAAAATTTACGTAATTTAAGTAAAAATTCAAGTCCTACTGGTGTTTGAAATGTTTTTGTTTCAATTGTCTTTTTATAAATAAGTAAGATACTTTTTGGATTGTCATAATTTAATCTCTCTTCCAGATATTGTATTTTTTCAAGTTCTTTTCTTGCAAGCAAGGCATCTTCAAGAGAGCTAAAACGATAGGATGAAACTATTAATTCTTCCTTCAACATGATAATTTTCCTTTCAAAAAAGGGAACGCAGCTGCGTTCCCTTATCATTTCTTTCTGCTACTATACTTGTAACAGTAACATAAATATATAATTTATTCAAGATTATCGAAACCATACAAAAATACAAAACAAAAGAAAAAGAAAAAGAAATAATATAAAGACTCCAGCCACAAACAAAGCAGCCAGCATAGAGCTTTTCATCAACTTTTGTATTTCTTTTTTGCTAACTGGTACATCATTTCCTTGGAAATCATTTTGAAATTCGTTCATAAAAAGTCTCCTTACTTAAATCTTTATATTCTTATTCTGCATCTTACTTATCATTATATAAATGGCATGCTACGATATGACCATCTCCCATATCCTTAACCTGAGGAATTTCACTTTTACATATTTCCATGCATTCACTACAGCGTGTATGAAACTTACATCCACTTGGAGGATTTGCTGGTGAAGGAATACTTCCCTCTAAAATAATGCGGTTAATTTGTGCATCTGGATCCGGTATTGGAATTGCGCTAAAAAGTGCTTTGGTATATGGATGAAGTGGATTACTAAAAATATCTTTGGTATTTCCGATTTCCACCATACCTCCTAGATACATAACACCGACAGTATCTGAAATATGTTCTACAACAGACAAATCGTGTGATATAAATAAATAAGTAAGTCCAAATTTTTCTTGTAATTCTTTTAGTAAATTAATAATCTGAGCCTGAATAGAAACATCCAACGCGGATACAGGTTCATCACAAACAATAAATTCTGGATTTAGGGCTAAAGCTCTAGCAATACAAATACGCTGACGCTGTCCACCAGAAAACTCATGAGGATAACGATCTTTATGATATTCCTGTAAGCCACAGTCATTCATTATTTTCGTAATGTATTCATCAAACTGTTCTTTTTTAACAATATTGTGTTCACGAACTGCTTCACCAATAATCTCACCTACTGGTAATCTTGGTGACAAACTTGAGTAAGGATCCTGAAATATTATCTGCATCTTGGTTCGAATTTCTTGCATTTCTTTTCGGTTAAAAGAAAAAACTTCCTGTCCATCAAATAAAACCTGTCCATCTGTTTTTTCTAAAAGTCGAAGAATTGTTCTACCAGCAGTTGATTTTCCACAACCACTTTCTCCAACCAAACCCATTGTAGTTCCTCTTTTAATAGCAAAACTAATATCATCAACTGCTTTCACATAACCGACTGGGCCATTTAAAAAACCACCCTTTATTGGAAAGTATTTTTTTAAATTCTTAACTTCTAAAATATAATCTGCTTGTTCGAGGGGTTCTCTATTTGTTTCCATTATTTATTTCCCTCCTTATTTAAATTCGCCACACTATCCATGTTATTTTTTTTGCCTTCTGCCAAGTTTTTTGCACAACGATAGCAGGTTGCTGAATGTGTGCTATTAATTTGAGTTATGCCAGGGTAATCTCCATCACATTCTGTCATTCTAAATTCACATCGATCTTTAAAATAACAATAATTTGGCATATCAACAGGGTTTGGCACTTTACCTGGAATACTATATAAACGATCCATTTTTTTACCAACAACTGGTTTCGAGTTCATAAGACCAATCGTATATGGATGTTGTGGATTGTGGAAAATATCATGGACAGTACCTTTTTCAACCACTCTACCAGCATACATAACAACAACATAATCAGCCATTTCGGCAATAACACCAAGATCATGTGTAATTAACATAATAGAAGAATTTATTTGATCTTTTAAATTACGTAATAAATCTAAAATTTGTGCTTGAATTGTTACATCCAAGGCTGTTGTTGGTTCATCTGCAATAATAAGTCTTGGATTACAAGCAAGACCCATGGCAATCATAACCCTCTGTCTCATTCCACCTGATAGTTCATGAGGATACATACGGTAAACACCTTCACTATTTGCAATTCCAACCATTTTCAGCATTTCGATAGAACGTTCTTTTACTTGATCCTTTGACATTTCCGGATTGTGTAGCGTTATAATTTCATCTACCTGATTCCCAATACGAAAAACAGGATTCAAACTAGTCATCGGTTCCTGAAAAATCATGGAAAGAAAATTTCCACGTAATTTCTGCATTTCAGTCACTGGTGTATTTACTATATTATATACTTTATCTCCTGCATTAAATCGAATCTCACCTTGAACTGTCTGTCCCTGAGGTCTCTGAACTAGTTGCATCAATGATAAACTGGTAACTGATTTTCCACAACCACTTTCTCCAACTACACCAACTGTTTTTCCTTTTGGGATTTCAAAACTCACACCATTTACAGCTTTTACCGTTCCAATATCAGAAAAGAAATAGGTATGAACATCATCAAACTCCACAACATTTTCAGGGTTTTTCATAGATGTGATATATTCACTCTCTGGTATATTTTTACGATTTCTTTTCTTTTCAATTTCATCTGTGATTTTTCTATTTTCTCTAGAAATTGTTCTGGACTCTTTCGCTGATATATAATTGGCGCTTTTTTTTGCCTTATTTTTTAAAAATGCCATCTTTCTACCTCTTCATCTTAGGATCAAATGCATCCCTTAATCCGTCTCCAACAAAGTTGAAGCCCAAAACAGTAAGTAATATTAACATACCTGCAGGAATCCATACAAATAGATAATTTGTCATAACATAAACATCATTAACCGCATTAATTATATTCCCCCATGATGCAAATGGATATTTAACACCCAAACCAAGGAAACTTAATGTTGCTTCAACTAAAATAATATCACCAAGTCCCATGGTTGCCACTACGATTAACTGTGGAATTACATTAGGAACTAAATGTTTAAATATTCTTCGATACACACTGATTCCAGTCGCTTCAGCAGCGGTCATAAACTCCTGTTCACGCAAAGATAAAATCTGGCCTCTAACCATTCTGGCAATTCCTGGCCAACTTAATAGTCCTAAAATAACGCATAACAGATAAATTCTGGTTTGTGGTGCTAAACGATAATAATCCATTACAGCACCTAATATGATGTATAGAGGCATAGAAGGAATACAATTGAATACATCAACAAGTCTCATAATGGCTGTATCAATCCATTTTCCAAAATAACCTGCCAAACCTCCTAAAATAACTCCAATAAATATCTCAATACCAATTGCAATAAATCCAATTAATAAGGAAATTCTACCACCATACATCAATCTGGTAAGAATATCCATACCATTTCCATCCGTTCCAAGGAAATGTTCTTTAGAAGGCTCAGAATATAAGGCATTTACAACCGTTTCCTGCAAACGACGAATGGTGTATTGTTTATCTTTATTTGTTATGGTATATTCATTTTCTTCGCCATTTTCATCAACATAAACGATAGATTTTTCACCGTTGATAATAGCATTTTCTACAAGAGTCTTGAAATCTACACTTAAGAACACATCATTTGACATAGGGCGAACAACAAGTTTTGATACAGAAGCAAAATTTACTCCATCTGCAGTAGATATTGTTGCTGTATCATTTTCACCTTCTGTAATTGTGTAAGTAATTCCATTTACATCAAAGTTCTTTACATCTTCTTCAATGGCTTTTAATGTCGCAAATTTAAACTGATACGTTAAAGTTGTATCATTTGCATAAGTATTAAAAATTCTTTTTGTTGCTAAAGCAATATCCTGAACAGTTCCTATGGAATTTTCTTTCCCAATTTTCGTAATCAGGTATACAATTCCATCTACCTCAAATTCACTAAGACCATCTTTTACAGCAGCTTCATATCCGGCTTTGATTGTATCAGTAAGGCTTCCTTCCAAAGTTTCTGTATAACTAGAGATTCCTCGTAGGGTTAAAGCTTTACCAATCTCTGAAACTCCAGAGATTCTGTAAAAATCTTGACCTTCTTCTATTAAACTATACTGTATCCCTTTTGCTTCAAAGGTATCCTGTTTTTTATTGACAGCTAAAATGAACTGACTAATTGCAGCAGATGGAAGTTTTAAACCTTCTTGCTCCGTATACAAATATTCATCACTATAAGTCGCACCAGCATAATCTTTCAAAACTACTTCCGTTGTACGAAAGACTTCCGCCTCACCATAAGGCGAAATCTGTCCTCCAACAAAGGAAAATATAAACATAAATATTAGAATAACAAGTCCAATCATTGCCAATTTATTACGGATAAAACGCTTCGCAACTAACATTCCAGGTGATAATACTTTAACTCTTTGTTCATCATCTAAAGCTGTGGAGGCGCTAACATATTCATTTAATTCTTCATTTTTCAAATTATCGCTCATGATGTCCTCCTAATTTACTCGTACACGTGGATCAACAACTGCATATAGGATATCTGCAATCAAGGTTCCCGTTAAAGTTAAAAATGCTAAAAATACCATATAAAACATAGAAAAAGGAATGTCTCCCTGAACCATAGACTGATATGCTGTATACCCAATTCCTGGTATCTGGAATAAGGTTTCTGTAATCATAGCTCCACCAAATAATCCTGGAAGACTACTTCCAAGTATTGTTACGATGGGAATAAGGGTGTTTCTGAATGCGTGATAATTAATCACTCGGTTTTCTGATAACCCTTTTGCTCTAGCAGTTCTAATATAATCCGAATTAAGTACTTCTAACATATTTGTTCTGGTATATCTCATTAAACTACCAATACCAACTATTGTTAGTGTAGCAACCGGAAGAACCATATGGGCAGCCATGTCCATAATTTTACCAAAGGCATCTAGCTGGAGATGCATTCTTCCTACGATTCCATATAAATCAAACCATCCTAAATTAATGGAAAAAATCCATTTTAGGATCGTTGCAAAAAAGAACGTAGGTAATGAAATTCCAATTAAACCAAACACCGTAATGGTATAATCTGTTCTGCTATACTGCCTTCTTGCAGACAAAATACCAAGGGGAATGGCTACGGATACCTGTAAAACAAAGGCAACAACTGCTAATGCAAAAGAATACCAAATAACACTTTTAAATTTTTCTGTAACCGGAACATTCCAGGACCATGAATCACCAAATTCTCCTTGTGCTGCTTTTGAGAGCCAATGGGCATACCCTGGCACAATTCCTTTATTTAAACCATATGATTCTTCCAATTGTTCCAGCCAGTCTTCATAAGATTTTGCTCCTGGTAATGATGCCATCTGACGTGCCTTATTTTCTACATAGGAAGTTGGCATAGCACGCATAATGGAGTAAATTATCATGGAAACAAAAAATAAGATGACTACGCTTAACAAGAGTCTCTTAATTAAAAACCTTTTCATTTTTTTATCTCTCCTGTCGGTAATCTATTCAAACATAATAATGCACTTGAGCCCATCGTAAGGTGGGCCCAAGGCACATACTATCTATTATGATATTTATTAATAAAAATTATTAGTTAACTTTAACGGTTTCGATTTCTCTTAACCAGCTATAGAAAGGAGTAACATCTTTTGCAACGCTATCAATGTTAACACGTTCTGTACTAAAAATATAGCAATTCTGTCTCTGGTAAACAGGAACTTCTACTGCCCAATCAAGAATGATATCAAGACATTGTTTGTAAACAGTTTTTCTGTATGTCTGGTCATCACTTGTTCTTGCATCCATAATTAAGGTGTCTAATTCTTCGTCTGCAATATGATAGTGGTTACTGTTTGTTCCGCCCATTCCAACAATGTTTGTGCTGTAATAAGTCTGATACATATCAGGATCAATGGTTGCTCCCCATGCTGCACACCATAATTCCTGTGTTCCTGCATCAAGTGCATTCCATAATTCATTCGAATCTGCTGGATCGTTGATAATTAAGTTAAATCCAATGGTTTCAAATGCTGCTTTTGCATCAGTTAAAATAGCGAATGAAGGATGATTTCCTTGTCCATCAGCTGGAATAATAACTTCAAATTCTAATTTTCCACCATCTGGAGCAGCGATAAGTTTACCATCAGCCACTGTATATCCTGCAGCTTCAAAAAGTGATAAGGAGGCCTGTAATGCTGCAGCATATTTATCTTCCATAGCCATACCATCTGTAAAGATAGCATTTCCTGTAGCATCATCTGAGTATGCAATTTTGTAATCTGCATCAGATTTCTGAGGTGCTGCCCATGAAGTATTTGAAATAGGATAGTTGATTACGCTAGCTGCGTCACCATACCAAGTATCGATTGTAACTTCACGATATACACTTAATACAGTTGCAATTGCTTTTCTTAATGCTTTTGATGCATCTGATGAAGGATCTCCAGCAATGTTAACTGTATCCGCATTCATACCAATGTATCCATATCCTAAGTTATCGATACTGCTTGTTGTGATTTTATCACCAGTAGTTTCTCCATTAGAGTTGTTTCCAGCGATTTGTTCAAATCCTGCTTTACTTCCTTGTGGATCTGTGATATCGATAGTTCCCTGTTCAACACCAGCAATTTTATCTGCGTCAAGGGTTTCTTTAAACTGAATATATTTTTGTGCAGGTGCACCTTTAAAGTAAGTATCATTTGCTTCAAAGTAAACAGTTTTGTTTTCATATTTAACAAATTTGTATGGACCAGCTCCCATAGGCTGAGTTGTTTTCTCTCTTATAACAGAAAGATCTCCTCTTGTAAATCCAAATTTGTGAGCATCATAATCAAATAAAGTAGGGTCTCCATAGTAATGTAATGGAGCAATTTCTACAGCAAGATTATAAATTGTTGTTGCTGAATAACCTGTTGTTGTAATCTGCACTTCATAATCATTGATTTTTTCAATACCTGTAATGTAATCAATTTCTTCACCTTC
>CANRGO010000083.1 GCA_947630125.1 uncultured Lachnospiraceae bacterium
AATAGAAAAATCCAATATGTTAATGATTGGACCAACAGGCTGTGGAAAGACATACCTTGTTAAAACGCTGGCAAGATTACTGGATGTTCCCTTGGCTATTGCGGATGCAACAGCACTTACAGAAGCTGGATACATTGGGGACGATGTAGAAAGCGTAATCAGTAAATTGCTTGCAGCAGCTGATAATGATGTGGAGAAAGCAGAACGAGGAATTATCTTCGTGGATGAAATTGATAAAATCGCGAAGAAACCCAATTCTCACTCTCGTGATGTTAGTGGGGAAAGTGTACAGCAAGGTATGTTAAAACTATTAGAAGGAGCGGATATCGAAGTTCCAATTGGTAGTAACAGTAAGAATGCCATGGTTCCCATGACTACCGTGAACACCAGAAACATATTGTTTATTTGCGGTGGAGCATTTCCTGATTTGGAAGAGATTATCAAACAGAGACTAAGCAAACAGACATCCATTGGTTATAATGCGGATCTGAAAGATAAATTTGACAAAGAAAAAAATATTTTAAGTAAAGTCACCGTTGAGGATATTAAGAAATATGGTATGATTCCAGAATTTATAGGTCGTCTGCCAGTAATTTTTTCCTTGGAGGCACTTACAGAAGAAATGCTGGTAAAAATATTAAAAGAGCCTAAAAATGCTATTTTAAAACAATATCAAAAACTTCTGGAATTAGATGAGGTACAACTTGTCTTTGATGATGGGGCTCTGCTTGCTATCGCTAAGAAAGCCATTGAAAGAGAAACAGGTGCAAGAGCATTAAGAAGTATTATAGAGCAACTGATGCTGGATATTATGTATGAGATTCCAAAAGATAACAACATTGGAAGGGTGACCATAACAAAAGATTACGTGGAAGGTATGGGAGGCCCCTATATTGAAATTCGAAGTAACATGTCTCAAATAAAAGAACTTCCTATGTCTGATCAATTGGATGAAGTTGTTGTAATTCCTCAAAGACTTCCAAGTATGGGAGAAGCAGAATGATTTATATCCTGATTGCAGTCGGTATATTTATATTGGAATACAGCGTCAAAAATTGGGTTGAGAAAACCAAACCGCTTGGAAAGCCTGTGGATACAAAGTGGAAACTGCTTAAAATCAACAGACATCATAACAGAGGAACCGCAGGTGAGAAATTTGTAAAAAATCAAGGCTTGATTGCAATTATTGCCCTTGTGTTTACTTTTGTTTGTACCGTGTTTTTTATCCTGACACTTGGACACAGTTCCAATCGTTTTTTAAAGATTGGCCTTGCGTTTCTTATGGGTGGAGCATTTAGCAATACCTATGACCGCTTAAAAAGAAAATATGTGGTTGACTATATTCAGTTTCAGGTCCCAAATAAATTAAGTCGTTATATTTTTAATTTGGCAGACTTTGCTATATTGATAGGGGCTTTGCTTGTAGGAATAACCATGGAACACAAATAAAAAAGAGCTGCGAAAGCAGCTCTTTTCTATATAATAGGAACTTGTCGCTACGCGACCCGCTCAGGCGTATATATTATGCAGTAATTAAGGTTCCCGCATTTCCTTTGGCTGCCTCTTTAGAAGCAGAGATGGAAGTGATTAGAACACTGCCAGTTGGTACTTTTTCCAGATAAGCAATGGCAGCTTCAATTTTTGGTAACATAGTGCCAGCTTCAAATTGCTTTTCTTCTATATATTGTTTTGCTTGTGCAACAGTCATCGTATCAATACCAGTCTGAGTTGGAGTACCATAGTTTAAGTAAACCTGATCAACCTTAGTCAAAATCATCAATTGTTCTGCCTGTAAATCAGCAGCTAATTTGCCAGCGATACTATCCTTTTCAATAACAGCAGAAGCACCTTGAAGAGCGTGTGGTTGTTCGATAACGGGAATACCACCACCTCCACAGGCAATTACGATCTGTTCTGCATGAACAAGTGTCTGTATGGTTTCCAGTTCAACAATAGCCAGTGGCTTTGGAGCTGCTACGACACGTCGATATCCCTGTTCTTCTTCTGTTACATAGTTTCCTTTGCTTAATTCCAGTTCAGCCTCAGCCTTTGTCATATAACGTCCGATGGCTTTGTCTGGTTCGTAAAAAGCTGGATCATAAGGATCTACCGTCACTTGAGTAAGAATCGTGCTTACAGCAGTTGAAATCCCTCTGCTAATTAATTCTGCTTTTAATGAATTTTGTATATCAAAACCAACATAACCCTGGCTCATGGCAGAACATACACACATGGGAGCTGGAGAATAATCGGGATAAATACGTCTTAATTCTGTCATGGCTTTATGAATCATGCTAACCTGTGGTCCATTACTATGGGTGATAGTCAACTGATTTCCAGCTTCTACTAAATCAGCCAATGCTTTTGCTGTTATTTTTACTGCGTCCCACTGTTCCAGGGTTGTATATCCTAATGCATCATGTCCTAACGAAACTACTATTTTCTTTTTAGCCATTTTGTCACCTCATTTTTGAAAGAATATAACTATTATAGCATAAAAAAGCGAATTTACAAGAATAGAAAAATATCTGCAAATAGTGATTGACAAGGTTAAAAAAGTACTTTATAATCAATTCATAACTTACCTACTGATTTAGTAGGAATTAAAGAAAATAAAAAGAAACATATTTTCTATGGTTGTTCATAGGAAATGCATGATGTACATGTGGAAGGGAGTTTATATGTCTAAGATTAAAAAAAATGCTACACAACTGGTAGGGAAAACCCCACTAATGGAACTTAATAATTATTCAGCAAAATATAATTTAACAGGGAGTAGAATCCTTGCAAAGTTGGAATATCTGAATCCAGCAGGTAGTGTAAAGGATCGTATTTCACTGGCGATGGTAGAAGATGCTGAACAACAGGGTTTGTTAAAACCTGGCGGAACAATTATTGAACCAACAAGTGGAAATACAGGGATTGGACTTGCCTTCGTTGCAGCAGTAAAAGGTTATAGAGCGATTCTTACCCTACCAGATACCATGAGCGTAGAAAGACGTAATCTGTTAAAAGCCTATGGAGCAGAGCTGGTATTAACAGAAGGCGCTAAGGGTATGAAAGGTGCCATAGCAAAAGCTAATGAATTAAAAGAAACCATCCCAGGAGCAGTTGTCTTAGGTCAGTTTGATAATCTTGCAAATCCGAAAATCCATCGTAACACAACTGGACCCGAAATATGGGAAGATACCGATGGTACAGTTGACATCTTTGTTGCAGGCGTTGGAACAGGTGGTACCATTACAGGAGTTGGAGAATATCTCAAAAGCAAGAATCCAAATATTAAAATTGTAGCAGTTGAGCCTGATAATTCGCCAGTATTAAGCGGAGGTGATCCAGGTGCTCATAAAATACAAGGTATTGGAGCAGGATTTGTTCCTTCTATTTTAAATACCAATATTTATGATGAAATTATTCGAGTAAAAAATGAAGACGCGTTTTCGGTTGGTAAAGAAATTGCCCTGCATGAGGGTGTATTGGTAGGTATTTCTTCGGGAGCAGCCTTATATGCAGCTTCAAGATTAGCAGAACGAGAAGAGAATAAGGGAAAAACCATCGTGGTGCTTCTTCCAGATTCAGGAGATCGTTATTTATCAACACCATTGTTTGCAGAAGAACAAAAATTATGATAGAGTAGAGTCAAGCACAAAGCAATTTCCTTTGTGCTTGATTCTATATTTTCTTTTTATTTAGAAAGAATTTTTGCAAGAAGCAGAAGGGTATGGTTATTAACATGAAAATTTCTACAAAGGGCAGATATGCAGTTCGTGTTATGCTGGATTTAGCAGCCAACAACACGGGCGAATATATTAAAGTGAAAGAGATTGCAGAGAGACAGAATATTTCAGAGAAATATCTGGAGCAAATCATTGCAGTTTTAAATAAAGCTGGTTTTGTACGTAGTGTTCGTGGTGCACAGGGTGGATATCGAATTGCCAAAGAACCTGAATACTATACAGTGGGTATGATATTACGATTAACAGAGGGGAATCTGAATCCAGTTGCATGTTTAGATGATGAAGTCAATGAATGTGAACGCTGTGACACCTGTGAGACCTTAAAAGTTTGGACTCATCTGGCCAAAGCCATAGACGATGTAGTTGATGGCTATACCATTGCGGATTTATTGGAAGAGCAACTTAGTCGTGAAGAATCCATGAATTACTCTATTTAGAAAATTATAATGAAAATAAAACTCCCCACCATGTTCCTATTTGGAATATGGCTGAGGAGTTTTTTTCTTTTGATAAGCAATAAAAAAGGTAATACTATGAGCAAGTAGTGTAATACTCCAGGATATGGGGTATACAATAAAAAGTGAAGGTAATGTATGAAAATGTGGAAACACAAATAAAATCCATAAAATGCGAAACCCGCAGGCTCCAAGAAGAGAGACAATCATAGGAATCATGGAATAGCCCATGCCTCTTAAACTACCAACAACTACATCCATCATACCACAAAGAAAATAGGTAGAAAAAATAATATTCAGGCGCAGTAATCCAAATGCAATTACTTCTGGGTCGGTATTATAAAGACTTAACAAAGCACTTCCATTTAACTTTACAAAAAGGCTTAAAAGCCCACCTATCATAAATACTAAAAGTAGACAGTAAAGTAAGATTTTTTTAATGCGAGCATAATTTTTAGCACCATGATTCTGGCTGGTAAAACTTAATGATGTCTGGTAAAAGGAGTTCATTGCTGTATATACAAATCCTTCCAGATTTGCAGTAGCTGTACTTCCTGCCATAGCTATGGACCCAAATTGATTAATGGAAGACTGTATTAACACATTGGACACAGAAAAAATTGCCCCTTGCAGACCTGCTGGTAAGCCCACACGGGCAATGGATTTTAATTTGTCTGGCCATATTTTTAATTTAGAAAAGGTTAATTTTACCATTCCTTCCTGCTTTGTGAGACAACGAAGGATTAATAGGGCAGATACAATTTGTGAGAGCACCGTTGCAAGAGCAACGCCAGCAACACCCATTTTAAAAACCACTATAAAGCTAATGTTGAGAATCACATTTATGACACCAGCTAATAATAGATAGTAAAGTGGTCTTCTAGTATCTCCCACCGCTCGAAGTATGGCACTTCCAAAATTATAGAGAAGCATAACTGGCATTCCCAAAAAGTAAACCTGCATATAGATGGTAGCAGATGCGAGTACATCTTCAGGAGTACCCATCAATAAAAGTAATGGTTTGGTTGCAAAATAACCTGCAATTGCTAAAAAAACGCCGGATAGTAAACTTATATATATAGCGGTATGAACTGTTTCTTCAACATCCTTTGGGCTATTTGCTCCGTAAAAGTGACCAACAATTACACTGGAACCTACGGATAAGCCAAGAAAAATATTAATGAAAAGATGAATCAAAGAACTGGTAGAGCCGATGGCTGCTAAAGACAGACTTCCTATAAAACGGCCGGCAACAATCATATCCGCTGCATTAAAAAGAAGCTGAAGAATTCCAGATAACATAAGTGGAATTCCAAAGAGTACAATCTTCTGAAAAAGAGGACCTGTTGTCATATTCATTTCGTAAGATTTTGACTGGTTTTTCTGTATACGTATCATTATTCGAGAACCTTTCTCCTTAAAATAGAAAACCTTGTTATTATAGCACTAATTTTATATTTTTCAAATGGTTTTGTTTCCTAGGATGTGCTATAATAGTTTTATATACGAGTATTGGGAATAAAATTGGAACATGAGGTTTTATTTTTTGTAGTCGCAAAAGCGAAGGAATAGAGGAAGTTATGGATTTAAAGAAAAAAGCGGTAAAACATATTAAGTTTGGTAAAGGCATCATACTGGAAGCAGACGATAAAACAGTATTAGTTAAGTTTGATAGTCAGACTGAGGTAAAATCTTTTCAGTATCCATTGGCTTTCGAGAAATTTCTCATATTAGAAGATCAAGAGTTGTCGAAGCATGTTGCAGGTGAACTGGGTGATCTCAAGAAAATAGAAGCTGCCAAAAGAGAAGAAACACTGCAGGCAAAAAAATTACAAGAAGAACTATTTAAAAATACCATTGAAAAAAGCGGTGGAAGAAAAAGCAAAGTAAATAAGAAAAACATTCATATCAAGTGTAACTACTGTAATGACGGAGATTCCATGGACTGTATCCAGTATGCAGCATCCAATCTGACCAACATCAAAGCTGGAAGCCAGGTGGAAAAGCAGGCATTAACACAGGATAGTTTTGCGATTTTAACAACCAGAACAAATGACGTAAAAGAAGAAGGCAGAGTTATATTTGCAGCATTTATGGTAATGGAACCAGAAAGTGCAGCGCAAGAGGCAGAAGGATACATTCATGTTGATGAACAGTATAAATTAGCTTTAACCCTTGAAGAAGCAGAAAAAATTCCATTTTGGGAGTTCTATTGTAACGAAAAGAAACCGGAATCTATTCGTATGGCAGCGGGTTTACATAGAAATCTTACAGATATGCAGGCTGCACAGATTTTAAAGAAAATGGCACAGATTTTACAAGGTGGTAGCCAGGAAGAAATGGCAATTCACTTTTTTGAACATTTTTGCACCACACGTAATTTAGATATCAATACCATATCACAACCCGAGGGCGGACTTGTGCGCCTTAGACAAATGTGGGAAAAATAAGAGAAAAATCATCGCTTTTTTGCGATGATTTTTTATTTGTGATTTTGTCACGTTTTATTTCAAAAACATTTGATATACTTGCCATAACACATGATAAATAATTGACAAAGATTCATTATGAAAATCATAAAAAATGGAGGAAACGAAAATGTTTGATTTATTTAAAAAAGAAGGTTCAAAAGTAATTCATGTAAACGATATGGATCCATTACTGGGAAAGGTGAATTTGATTGATATCAGAGAAACCTATGAGGTGCGTGGCGGTACATTAAAAGGAGCAAAAAATATCCCTATGGGTAATTTATTGCAGACACCTGAAAAGTATTTAAAAAAAGAAGAAGAGTATTATATATTATGTCAATCTGGTGCAAGAAGTTCAGCTGCAGTGCGTACCTTATCTAAGTTAGGCTATCAGCTAGTGAATGTAGCAGGTGGATTTGGATCTTATGCAGGTAGTAAAAGAGCATAAAAAAATTGTTTATAAAACAAAGGAGATTGTCATGGGAAGAAAAATTTTAATTGTTGGTGGAGTAGCTGGGGGAGCGTCGACTGCAGCAAGACTTAGAAGACAAAGTGAGGAAGATAAAATTATCATGTTTGAAATGGGACCTCATGTATCCTTTTCAAATTGTTCTCTTCCATATTTACTTAGTGGTACGATTGAACAGGCAGATGACCTGGTTTTGATGAATCCAGAATTGTTTTTGAAGCAATATAATATTGAAGCAAGGGTGAATCAAAAGGTGGTATCTCTTGACCGAACTGCAAAAACTGTTCAAATAAAAAATATGAAAACCGATGAATTATACGAAGAACATTATGATAAGCTGGTTCTTTCTCCAGGAGCTTATCCAATTATTCCTAAGATGGAGGGATTGGATCAAATACCGTATTTTGGAGTTCGAAATGTAGTGGATATCGATAAGCTTCATCGATTTGTGAAAGATTTAGATGAGAAAAAGGTAACGGTTATTGGCGGTGGTTTTATTGGTATTGAAGTTGCAGAAAACTTAAAGGAAGCAGGCTTTGAAGTTACTTTAATTGAAGCCATGGATCAGATATTACGACCTTTTGATTATGATATGGTTCAGATTCTTCATAAAGAATTACATGATCATGGAATTCAATTGATTTTAAGCGATAAAGTGGAAAAATTTTCAAAAAATCAGGTGCATCTTGCCTCAGGTAAAGTGATTGATACCAGAGCTGTTGTTATGGCAATTGGTGTAGCTCCAGAAACAAAACTTGCCGTGGAGGCTGGTTTAACCATAGGATCCACCGGTGCAATTTTTACAGATAAGAATTATCGTACAGATGACCCTGATATCTATGCAGTTGGAGATGCAATTGAGGTGTATCATCAGATGAGTCAGATGCAAACCAAACTGCCGTTAGCAGGACCTGCATTAAAGCAGGCACGTATTGTAGCTGATCATATCAATGGAAAGCTTACTGTTAATAAAGGCTATATTGGTTCATCAGCCATTCGTGTATTTGATTATAATGGAGCAAGCACAGGCTTGAATGAAGGAATGATTAAGGCTCTGGGTTTAAAGATACCATACCAGGTGGCTCGCATTATACTTTCGGATAAGGTTGGAATTATGCCAGATGCTAACCCTATGCATGTAAAACTGCTGTTTGATTCTATAACAGGAAAAGTATTGGGAGCTCAGGCTATAGGTAAAGGTGATGTTACCAAGCGTATTGATGTGATAGCAACCGCTATGAAATTCAATGCAACGGTAACAGATTTAAAAGATTTGGAACTTAGCTATGCTCCACCATTCTCAACCGGAAAAGATTTGGTTAATTATGCAGGATATGTTGGCGAAAATCTGCTAAATCACGCATATAAACAAATTCCGGTAACAGAAATTCGTACACTGGTGGAAGAAGGCGCACTTTTTATTGATGTTCGAGAAACTTATGAATATGAATACGGCCATATCAAAGGAGCTATCAACATTCCGTTAAGTACTTTGAGGGATAGAATCGATGAAATTCCAAAAGATAAAAATGTTTATCTTCATTGCAGAACAGGCCAAAGAAGCTATAATGCAGTACTTGCATTGCAGAATCTTGGATACAATAATGTATACAATGTAGCAGGAAGCTTTTTAGGACTTTCATTTTATGAATATTTTAATGATGTTACCACAAAACGGGAACCAATTGTAACGGCATATAATTTTTATTAAAAAATAGATTGACAGATTCGTTTCTGGAGTATAAGATACTACTAATCCAAAAAACAGGAAAGGAAAATACCATATGAAAAATCAAGACCAGATTATTGTTAAGAATAGCATGATGTGTGAAATGAACAATGGAATGGGTATGTGCATGCAGATGTATATAGCTGGTTTTTTGTATGCCTATGATTCCTGATTCATTACACGAGAAAAAGTGTAGCAAATGAACAGGTGCATACGTGCATCTGTTTTTTTTATATCTTTTTTTCGGTTTTTTGTAAACAAAGGAGCAAATATGAGTGAAATTATCAGTGTAAGAAATCTTACAAAGAAATTTGAAAATGGCGTTTATGCCCTGCAGAATGTAAATTTATCCATTGAAAAGGGAGATATTTTTGGCATTATTGGAATGTCTGGAGCTGGAAAGAGTACGTTGATTCGATGTTTGAATTATTTGGAAAAACCAAGTGAAGGGAATGTATTTGTCAATGGAAAAAATCTGGCAGAACAATCAGAAAGTGAACTTCGGCTGATTCGAAGAAATATGGGCATGATTTTTCAAAACTTTAATCTTCTCATGCAGAAGACAGTCTTAGAAAATGTACAGTTTCCTCTGGATATACAGGGGATAGAAAAAGCGGAAGGCAAAAAGCGAGCACAGGAATTGTTGACCATGGTTGGTTTAGAAGAGAAAGAAAAAGCCTATCCAGTACAACTTTCCGGGGGTCAGAAACAGCGAGTAGCCATAGCAAGAGCCCTTGCAAGTAATCCTGAAGTCTTACTTCTTGATGAGGCAACAAGTGCTCTGGATCCAAAAACGACGGTAGCCATTCTGGAGTTGCTAAAAGAAATTCAAAAGAAATATCAAGTTACCATTGTATTGATTACCCATGAAATGGAAGTGGTGAAAGTAATCTGTAATAAAGTAGCCATTTTAGAGGATGGATATCTGGTGGAGGAAGGAAGTGTAGAATGTTTGAACAAGCGATTTGGTTGATGATAGGAAAAGGTTTCTATGACACTTTGAAGATGACCTTTTTTGCTACTAGTTTGGGTTATGTATTAGGTTTACCTCTTGGAATATGCCTTGCTGTGACAAATGTGGATGGAATAGCAGAAAATAAAGGTCTTTACAAGGTTTTGGATTTTTTGATGAATAGTATGCGTAGTATTCCGTTTTTGATTTTATTGATTTTACTGATGCCATTTACCAAAATGCTGGTTGGACAAAGCTATGGAACAGCTGCAACCATCGTACCCTTAACCATTGCAGCTGCTCCGTTTATTGCAAGACTGGTAGAATCTTCTCTTAGAGAAGTGGATCAAGGGGTAATCGAGGCAGCAAAAAGTATGGGAGCAGATAACCTGACAATCATTTGGCGGGTTTTACTGGTGGAAGCAAGGACTTCTTTGATTGTGGG
>CANRGO010000084.1 GCA_947630125.1 uncultured Lachnospiraceae bacterium
AGAAAGTTATAGAAAGGGAGGTTATGAGTTGAAATGATACGTTTTGAGTGTGATTATGCAGAAGGAGCTCATGAGAGGATTCTTAAAACCCTACCAAGGAGTAATTGCAGCGGAAACAGGTCATATTGCCGTACATGAAACAGGTGCGATAGAAGCTACTGGACATAAGGTACTAACCTTAACAAGTGCGGATGGTAAAATAAAGGCAGAACAAATTGAAGCATATTATCAGGACCACTTTATGGATAATAGCCATGAACATATGGTGCAACCAGGAATGGTATATATTTCCAATCCAACTGAAAATGGTACGATTTACAGCAAACAAGAGTTAATGGAACTCTCATCTGTATGTAGAAAACGAAATTTACCTTTGTTTTTAGATGGTGCGAGACTCGGTTACGGATTGATGGTACCAGGATATGATATAACACTAGCAGATATTGCCGCACTTACAGATGTTTTTTATATAGGGGGGACAAAAGTAGGTGCATTGTTTGGGGAGGCAGTCGTAATTCCAGATCCAACACGTATCCCAGATTTTCGTTACAGTATAAAGCAAAAAGGTGGAATGCTTGCCAAAGGCCGTTTGCTAGGGATTCAATTTCAAGTGTTGTTTGAGGATGGACTTTACTATTCGATAGCAAAAGCGGCAGTAGAACAGGCACTTTTGATTCGTCAAGCTTTTGAGCAAAAAGGCATTCCACTATTATATGATTCCTTTACCAACCAGCAGTTTCCGATACTAAAGAATACAGTATTAGACAGCTTAAAAGACAAGTATGCTTTTTCAGTATGGAAAAAAATATCTGAAACAGAAACTGCAGTGCGTTTTTGCACCAGTTGGGCAACGACTCGTGAAATGACAAGAGAATTATTAGAGGATATTCGATTATTATAGAGGAGGTATGAATGCGTAAAATACCAACCCTACAATTTTTAAAAGATGTTCTAATTTGCTCCCTTGGAGCTTTTGGTGGTCCAGAAGCACATTACGGAGTGTTCTTGGATCAAATGGTCCAGAAGAAAAACTATATAACTGAAGAAGAAATGATTGAACTGATTGCGTTGTGTGGTGTATTGCCTGGACCAAGTAGTACACAAACCATGGTTTCTATTGGCTATAAAGTTGGCGGAATGAAACTTGCCTGGCTTACCTTATTGGTTTGGGCACTTCCAGCCATGGCAATTATGACCTTATTCTCATTTGTGTATCAATTGTTTGATTTTAGTGATACATTTCAAAATGGAATTCGTTATTTGGGTCCAATGGCAGTTGGGTTTATTGTTGCTGCAGCCTTTGGAATTGGAAAGAAGGTAGTGAAAGACAAATTAACGCTTGTTCTGCTTGTTATTGGTGCATTGGTTACTTATTTTTATCGGTCACCATGGATTTTCCCTGCGATTTTAATTCTTGGTGGTATAATTTCCACCTCCTTTTCAAAAGAAAAAGAAATATTCAATCACGTGAAATTAAATCCACCATGGAAGTATCTCGTTGCTTTTTTTGTATTTGCAATTGGAAGTGTATTGCTTGCTATGGTTTGGGATAATCACATATTCTACCTCTTTGAATCCTTTTATCGATATGGTTATTTAGTGTTTGGAGGAGGTCAGGTTGTTATTGCGGTTATGTACAGTGATCTTGTAGAACTTAATAAATTTATGACAAGTGAACAATTTTTAGCAGGGTATGGGCTTGTTCAGGGAATGCCAGGTCCGATGTTTAGCTTTGCATCCTATGTGGGTGGATTGGCATCAACGGATAGGGGAGCCTTGTATCAGATCTTTGCTGCGTTTGCATCAGGAGTCGGCATCTTTTTTCCGGGTACCTTACTCATCTTTTTTGTTTACCCAATTTGGGAAAATTTAAAGAAAGTAAAAGCCGTGAAATTATCGCTGAAAGGAATTAATGCAATTGCGGGAGGCCTAATTGTTTCAGCAGCGATTCTTCTTTTGCAAAAAAATGGACTGGCACTCGATAATCTGATTGCCACAGTGGTGACTATTATCCTAATCCTATCGAAGAAAATACCAATCCCACTTTTGGTTGGATTGACGATTGTAGCAGGATTTATTTTGGCGTAGCAAATAACGAAACAGATCACTTATTTTTGTGAACAATTTTCATTAAAATGGGAATATTCGTAGATATAATTAATATTTTACAGTATAATAAAGAAAGAATTTTGAAAGGATATTATCATGGAAATAAAGTTACAGGAACTTCTTCCTGAAGATTATGAAAAATTAAAAGAATATTTTGGGTATCGAAACCCAGGCACCTGTGAAAGTGTAATTTTGGACAGCTACCTTTGGAAAAAGTATTATCAATCCAAATATTTTATAACAGAGAATGGACTTATGTGGATATTAAATGCTGCGGGAGAGACTTTTTCTTTGATACCATTAAGTAAAAAAGAAAATTTAAAAGCTGCATTTTATGAGTTGAAGGATTATTTTAATCATGTGCTTAATCAAAAGCTGAATGTTTATCTTGCTGATGAAGAAGCAGTTGAAATTCTAAATCTTTCACCAGATGAATTTTGTGTGGAAGAGGACCGTAGATATTTTGACTATGTGTATGAGGGTGAGAAGATGCGAACACTCTCAGGGAAAAAATATCACAAAAAGAAAAATCATGTAAATGCATTCTATAAGGAATATGGAGAACGATTTGAATTTCGTGTTATGAATTGTCAAGATCGGGAAGCAATCCTTGAGTTTCTTTCCAGATGGAAGGAGACAAGGAATATTGAAGATGAATATGATCGTGTTGACTTCGAGTATGAAGGGATTAAGTATGTTTTAGAACACTGCCAGATGATTAATAGCATTGGTGGAGGTATCTATATTGATGGTAAATTAGAAGCATTCTCTTTAGCGAGTTTTTCGGAAGAAGAAAATACTGCCTATATCCATGTAGAAAAAGCAAATCCAGATATACGAGGGCTTTATACTGTTATGAGTCAACAGTTTTTAATCAATTCTTTTCCTTATGTGGAGTTTGTAAATCGAGAAGATGATATGGGGCTTGAAGGATTAAGACATTCGAAAATGTCGTATCATCCAGTAAACCTTGTTAAGAAATTTAATATTATGGAAAAATAGTTCTCTTTCCAGGTTAGGAGGAAATGATGGATTATTATTTGAAAAGTCAGGACAATCAGCTTTGCAGAAAGTTGTATGAAGAAGTTTTTTACGAGGATTCGAAAGAGTTTGTTGAGGAATACTTTAAACAGGATATTTTTTATAATCATATTTTAGTACATACAGAGAATCATAACATCGTTTCTATGGTTCAATGGATACCAAAACATGTTGTTTTTCAGAGAAAAAATATGATTATTCCTTATCTATTTGCGGTTGCAACAAAAACAGAATTTCGTAAAAAAGGAATTATGGGAAATCTTCTTCGTAAAGTTTTACTAGATTTACAGGAAAGTCAGATTCCATTTGTCTATCTAATTCCAGCAGCTAAAGGAATATATGAGCCTTATGGTTTTCGAACGGCAAGAAGGCGCAGTGAAAAAGAGCATCAGAAACTGAAAGAACAAAGTTTTAACCAAAATAAATTATGTGTGCTTGAGAAAACCAATTTCAATTTGTATATTGATGAATTACTTTCTTATGTAGATTCTAAATTAGCATTCACTCAGGATTTTTATATTAAGAGAGACCAGCAGTATTATCACAAGTTATTAAGGCTTTTGTCCAGTGAGGGAGGTAGAATATTTCTATATCTTGAGCAGGAAACTATAAAAGGTTATGGGTTTACAGAAAAGAAGGAAGACACAGCCTTAAGAGAATGTATTGTAGATGAGGCCTACGAAGCAAACTTTTTAAGTGCAATATGTCAATTCCATAATCAGGAAAGCATCGAAGTCAGAGGAAGTCATTTGGAAACCAGAATTGTGGATGTAGAAACAATGCTTACACTTTTAAAAGCTGAAAAGGAATTTCAGCTGGTTATTCGATTCACAGACTCATGTATTTCAAAAAATGAAGGGAACTGGAATCTTTGTTTCCAAAAAAGTGGAGAAGAAATAACCGGACACGGAGAGCATACCATAGAAGAGTGGGACCTAGAGATGGATATTTCAGAATTCACTGAATTTCTGTTTGGTGATTACCAAATGCCGGTAACGATACCAGAACAGATCAGAGGCAAAATGAATCTGATAAAAAGGATTCAGAAAAATTTCATCAATGATGAAGTTTAAACTATTCGTCGGGGGACAACATTATGACTATTAAGAACAAACTGATTATCTCATTTACACTGTTATTAATCATTGTACTGGGAATGGGGGGATTATCCATTATTTCCCTTCAAGGAGTTAATCTGACAGCAACACAAATCAATAATGAAGTAATACCAAAACTGGATTGTATCAATGAAATTGATAAAAATCTAACATCCTTTCGCTCCAGTGAATATGAGTATATGTTAAGTGAAGACGCATTAACAAAAATTGATATTGAAACAGAAATGAAACGACTACTTGGAGAAATAGAAAAAGGAATGGCAGAATTACCAATGTATGTAACGGATGAGCAAATGACTGAAATTACAGCGATTTGGAAGGCTTATGAAAAGGAACATGAAGAAGTTCTGAAAGCAGGAATGATATTAAATACAACAAAAGCACTGGGTATTATCAATGGTACCAGTAAAGTAGCTTATGCTGATATGGCAGAGGTGATTGATAAATTTGTTCTAGAAGCAAGCGATCAAGCAACTCAGTTGAGCGAAAAAGGTGATGCAACCTATATAAACATCAGAAATTTAACCATAATCATCATGGGTGTTGCGTTTGTGTTGTCTATCGTATTGGGAACATGGATTTTGGTAAATATAACAAAACCATTACGGACTTTAAAACTAAAAATACAAGATTTAGTGAATAATGGTGGAGATTTAACACAAAGTATTAAATTAAAATCGAAAGATGAAGTGGGAGAACTTGCAACTGCAATCAACCGTTTTATAGAAAATATTCGAGCTATTATTATAGAAGTGAATCAGTCATCGACAATGGTAGAGGAGTCTTCGCACCAGGTTTCTGAATATTTACTGCAATTAAGTAAAAATGTAGAAGAATCATCTGGAATTATTGAAGAAATTTCGGCAGGTATGGAGCAGACAGCTGCGGCAACGGAAGTCATTACATCTTCCTCAACCGATATTGAACATGCAGCAAGTGATATGGCGAATCGTTCTCAGCAAGGAGCACTTTCTGCAAGTGAAATCAGTAGCAAAGCTGAAAAACTTAAGAAAGATGCTATGAAATCAAAAGAAGTAGCAAATGATATCTATGGAAGCACTAAAAAAGATCTAGAAGATGCCTTGAAAAAATCCGAGGCAATTGCACAGATTAATACCTTAAGTCAGGGTATTCTTGAAATATCAGACCAGACCAACTTACTTGCTTTAAATGCAGCCATAGAAGCTGCCAGAGCTGGAGAAGCAGGAAAAGGGTTTGCTGTTGTAGCAGATGAAATCCGTAAGCTTGCTGAAAATAGTAAAAATACGGTGACAGAAATTCAAAAAGTAACACGGGAAGTTTTATTATCCGTAAGCAATCTTACTGCGGGAAGTAAAACAATCATGGATTTCTTTGATACAACAGTTATGAAGGATTACCAGGAAATGGTTCATATTGGTGTAAATTATGGAAATGATGGAGTGTTTCTTGATAATTTAGTAAGTGACTTTTCTGCAACATCAGAGGAATTAACGGCAACAATTGATGGCATTATACGTTCTATCAGTGAAGTTTCCGACACGGTTTCCCATGGTGCCAAAGAAACGCAGGAAATATCTTCCAAAATGGTTCATATCGTTCAGATGGTTGAAGAAGTTCAAAATCAAATGCAGGTAAGTTTGGAAAATTCCAAAACTTTAAAACAGGCTGTAAATAAGTTTACAGTTTAGTAGAATGAGGTAAGAGGTTTTTGCTTTGGCAAAAACCTCTTTTTTTAACTGTAGATTGACAAGTTATACTGTCAAACTGTACGATATACCAATTAAGCGGAAACTCATGATTTTAGTTCTACTTGGCGTTTTAATCCCTACGCTTGTTTTATTGACTGTTTTTTTTCGACAAATGCAAAAAGATTTTAAAATTAGAGAAAAGGCATTGGTAGAAACTGAACTTTCCAGATTACAATCTTCTATTCATACTTCCCTAGAGACAGTTAAACAACTGGCTTCTATTTATTATGCAGACAAAGAACAGGCCAAGGCTTTATCTAAATATTCTCCTGAACAAAAAGAATCTCTAAAAGCAATTCGAAAAATTGATAGTCAAGTGTTATCTTACATGTCAGTACATCCCTTTATTCGTGATATTCACATCTATGTTAATCAGCCAGATTTTTTTGAAACCACTTATGCAAAAGAGCTGAATGCAGAAGTAAAAAGTCAGCATTGGTATAAGGATTTTATCAGCCAGAATTATAATGTGTTTTTGAACTATGATACGGAAGATGATATGTCAAATCTATATTATATTCGAAGGCTTAATATTTTAAATTATGAAACTGAAAATTTAGTCAAAATTGATTTATCAATTCAGTGGATTAAAGACCACTATTTTTCAAATTATTTAGATTCCCAATGGGGAAGTTTGTATTTGCTAAATGCAGAAGGCGATATTGTTACAGGAAACCGTCTGAGTGATGAAAAGAATTTAAGTGATATTTTGGAAAAGAAACATAAATATTTGTATGAAAGTACATTTCCAACAACATCTTCCCTTGCAGGTTGGAGTGTTATGATTTCCTATCCAAGAAGTATCTTGGCGCAGGATTTTTATCGACAGGTCATATTTGCGGGAACTATGTTTTTTATTATTTTTTCTCTATCCTTTGGTTTGTTTTATTGGTTGGCTAATAGTATTATACGAAGACTAGAAATACTTGCTGCTATTATGAATCAGTCCAAAACAGAAGGTCTGACTTTGATTGAACAGAATATGGGGAAAGATGAAATCGGTGAAACTGCAGAAAGCTATAATCGATTAGTCCGTCATATGATGGAATTGCATGAGTATAACAAACAAGTAAACCGAGACTTACAAAGTAGTTATTTAGAATTACAGGAATCAATGGAAAAATTGGAACAAAAAGATATTCAAATTGAAGAATTGGTTTACCGAGACAAATTAACCGGATTATTAAATAGAAATGGAATTACTTCTTATATTGACCAGAACATTCATCGCACCAAAGAAGATGAATACTCTGCGATTTGCTTTATGGATATGGATAATTTTAAAACAATCAATGATACCTATGGTCATGATATGGGAGATAAAGTTCTTAAACATTTAGGTGAGCGCTTACAGGAATTTGAACTGGATGAAAAGAAAAAGATTCATGCAGGCCGTTTTGGTGGAGATGAATTTATTATTGTGCTAGAGCATTTTTATTCTATGGAAGAAATAGAAGTAATGATACGAAAAATCAGAGAACGACTAAATCAAAACATGTTAATTGATCAGATTGTGTTTCCCCTTTCCTGTAGCTTTGGAGTAAGTTATTACAGGATACATTCAAAGAGACGGCATGAGTTAATTACCCTTTCGGATATTGCTTTATTTAAGGCAAAAGATCTTGGAAGAGACCAGATTGTAATATTCGAATCTGATATGTATGAACTTCTTGCTATCAAAACAATGCAACAAGAAGAAATTAGGAAGGCAATTGAACAAAATCAGTTTTGCCTTTATTATCAGCCATACTATCAAACAAATACAGTTCAAATTGACGGATGTGAAGCATTGGTTCGCTGGAAAGAGGACTGTACACTTCATATGAATGTACAGGAAGTAATCAATCATATTGAGGAAATGGGCTTAATGATAGAATTTGGAAAATGGATTCTTCGGGAGGCATTTCAATTTGCAAAAACAATCAATGAAAACAGAGACACAGCATTTGTTGTCTCCGTGAATATATCAGCCATTCAACTTATGTCTCCAAATTTCGTAGAAGATGTGTTTGAAATTATGAAGGAGTGTAATATTTCTCCTAACTATTTCTCCCTAGAAATGACAGAATCCATATTGTTGTCATCCATGGAACTTTCAAGTGAAAAATTAAAACGTTTACGCGAAGCTGGAATAGCGATTTACCTAGATGATTTTGGAACCGGATATTCATCGTTAAGATATTTCAAAGAGTTACCTATTAGCACCCTGAAAATTGACAAATCCTTTGTGGATCATATTTGTACCAATGATTATGATGCTCAGCTTGTGGATACGATTATTCAACTAGCACATAATAAACAAGTGAGAGTAATTGCTGAAGGAATTGAATCAAAGGAACAGTTTGAATTATTACGTGAATTGGACTGCGATGCAATACAGGGTTATTATTTTAGTAAACCTGTTTCAAAAGAACGAATACAAGAATTATTAAAATAATATAGTAGTTGTGAAAGAAGAGGAGAATTATGATATGAGTTTATTAGGCGATTTGATTTGGTGGATTTTTGGAGGCTTGGTACTGGCAATAATTTGGTTTGTAATTGGAATTATATTAATGGTTACTATTATTGGGATACCTTTTGGTCTTCAATGTTTTAAAATTGCCGGGTTTGTCCTTTTTCCATTCGGAAGAGAGATTGATCTTGGTGGATTTGGAGTAGGTGGTTTTATATTTAATCTTATCTGGATTATCGTTGTTGGCTGGGAACTTGCTATGGCACATCTCATTGCAGCACTATTCTGTGCCATAACAATTATTGGTATTCCTTTTGCTTTGCAACATATAAAATTAGCACAATTAGCTTTTATGCCTTTTGGTGCAAGGATACGTTAATATTATTCTGTAGTAATGTTACGCATCCATTTCTTTTTCTTAAAGATGACGAAACTAATGATTAGGCGAACAACTTCTTCCAGTGATAATATAAAATAAACCCAGTAGACTGGCAAATGAAACAGAAAAGTACAAAGGATACCTAGAGGAACACCAAATATCCAGGTCCCAATCAAATCTGTGAAGAGCGTATAGTGGGTTTGGCCACCGCTTCGAAGGATTCCACCTCCAACAATCATATTTAATACTTTTGCAAATAGGATAGCTGCAAGAGCATAAATAATATAAATTGCTGTGGTTGCAACCTGTTGTTCAATCTGAAACCATGTTACATAAATGGGAGCTATTACAATTAATAATATTGAAATGAGGATACTTCCTAAAAATCCAAGACGAATTAATAACTTTGCCATGGAGTATGCATCATCCATATGATTTTGTCCTAAACGTTTTCCGATTAGAACCACAGCAGCAGCACTCAAGCCACTAAACATGCCGATAAACATTCCTTGTAGTGGATTTGTAAGTGACATAGCAGCTAATGCTGTTGTACCCAGACGACCATATAGGATAGCATATATATTTTCGCCAATACTCCAGGAAAATTCGTTGAAAAGAATAGGGAGCGAGATAAGAATGATTTTTTTATAAAAAGAAAAATCAAAGGTTTTACCATTCGAATGTGGACTGGTTTTATTTTCTGCTATTTTAACTTTGAAAATCCACAGTATAAGGCATTCGATACATCGTGATAGTAAGGTTCCAATTCCAGCACCTAGAAGTCCCAATTTCGGGAAACCAAATGATCCAAAAATAAAAAGATAATTGAATAAAATATTACAGAAAATGGCAAAGACACTGGTATACATCGGGTATTTGCTTTACTGACTGTTCTTTCGTTGCATTACATAAACCCATATATCGATCAAAATTACAACCTACATTAGCATCTGCAAGATAAACAACATC
The DNA here is from genome assembly GCA_947630125.1 of uncultured Lachnospiraceae bacterium. Taxonomy (GTDB): domain Bacteria; phylum Bacillota; class Clostridia; order Lachnospirales; family Lachnospiraceae; genus CANRGO01. Next base: position 9,802 of record CANRGO010000084.1, read on the forward strand.
TTTGTGTCCCATCTGCAATAAGTATTTTCCTGCCAGATACCCCCCTTTTTGATTGTCAATTCCAACATCAGAATAGTTCAAAAATTTATCACGATAAGAATCTACAACAACAAAAGGAATATGCATATTTACAAATCTTCTTTACATCGGATTCTTCCTTTAACATCATAAAAGAATTCTGATTTGAGATTTCCTTTGATAATTGATTTAACATACCACAAACAAAGGGATCTTCTAGCATATGTTCTTCA
>CANRGO010000085.1 GCA_947630125.1 uncultured Lachnospiraceae bacterium
AGTGGTGCGTCCTGCATCATAACAAGAATAATCGTAAAACGTTGTTTTTCTCCACCAGATAATACATGAAACTTTTTATTTAAACATTTCTCAAATTCAAAATAAGCAATTAACTCCTGCAGTTTCGCATTGAGTTTTATCTTTGTCTTAAGAATCGCTTCCATAACATGTTTTACTGCCATACTTTCACTATATTCATTAAATTGCATATGGACAGCCATATCCATAGGAGAAATCAAACTGTCTATCGAACCGTGATAAGGAACAATTCCTAAAATACTTTTAATCAAGGTACTTTTTCCTGCACCGTTGGAGCCTATAATTCCTATCCTATCACCTTTTTGTATTGTGATTGGAGTGGTAATATGTAAGGCTGTTGTTTTTCCAAATTTTACATTTAAATGATTTACCCGTAATAGCATATAATTACTCTCCTTCTTTTTGATAGGATCAGCATAACAAATACATATGAATCTCAAATGAAGATTCTGTGTAGGTTAAAAGTACAATCTGGCTTCTACACCTTTGGCAGTATTCATGATATCAACTTTTATTCCTAATAATTTCCCATAATATTGCACGATATAAAGACCTAAGCCATGTCCATGTTTAAGTTCTGAAAAAGAAGTGTCCCCACTAACAAAAGGTTCAAAAATATGTGGAAGCAAGGTTTCCTCAATATGTGCAGGCGTATTTTCAATGATAAGCACCCTGTCAATGGTTTTGACTGTGATGGTCACTCCCGGTTTACTATGAAAAATGGCATTAGTAAGCAGGTTGTCTATCATTTTATGTAGCAAATTCCCATCTGTGGTAACTACCAAATCATGTAACTCTGTATGAAAATCAAAGTTAGCTTCCTGAATCATCACCTGATACATCGGTAAATGTGCTTCCAATAAAGTTTTTACATTTAGTTGTTCAAATACAATCCCTTCCTCACTTCTTCCAAGGGATAAAATATCTTCCACAATTTTTTTCATAGATAACAGCTGTTTTTTTAATTGTGGTAAATATAGGTCTCGATCCTGATATTTCCCTATATTTCCAATCATACCATCTGTCAGTAACAGTGCAGCTGACACTGGTGTCTTTAATTGATGAGAAGAAGCCTTTAAAAATACTTCCTGCGTCTGGTTCTTTTCATATAGTTCTTGATTTTTTGCTTCTAAGGATTTGTAATTACTATCTAGCTCTTCGTATAGATGATTTAGTGTTCTGATAAGATGGGCTATTTCATCTTTGCCTATGACTTCCAAGGAAGCATTTTCTGTGCTTCCACTTTCCTTCACCATTTCAGTGTGTTTCACCAATCGTAAAATAGGATCTACCATTCCTTTGGAATATAGACTGGAAACCACCAAAGCAAATAAAATAATGACTGCCAATATCATAGGGAGTGAACCTAAAACGATGGGTGTGATTTCACTCATTCGCGGTGTCATAGCTGTCAGGTAGGACATCACAATCCGATCATCCAGAAGTGACAGTCCCAAATACATGGTATATCGATTTTCTCCATCGAAAACACCTGCTTCAAAAACAAATGTATCATCATCAATGTAATGGAATTCAGACTCCTCTTCCATATAAGTTTCATAGAAATCAATATCACTAACGGTTTGAATGGATATTGGTAACTCTTCTGAAAAAGAAAATTTTTTTAGTAAAAGTTCTTTCCAATCCTGCATTTTATTCTCGATATCGTCAGAAATACGCTCAAAATCAAAGTCCAACTCTTTCTGTTCCATATGTTCAACCTGACTTTTCATAAACGACTTAACATCATTTACCAGATACTCTAAGGACTCTGATTTTGGGGTGATTGTTGTCTGGTACCCCTTTCCTGTAATCTGAATACTGGAATTAGAATAGGGGATATCAATAGAAAAGCAACTGGGATTGGATACTTTTACTTGATCATAAGTCCCATCTTCCACATATTGCTTGTGTTGCTCCACAATACTATCGAAATGTGCATCCGAAGTATAATCCACATATAATGAAGGCAGCATAAACACAAAATAACCCAATACTAAAATGGATAAAACCACGGTAATGAGTAAGGTATACAATAAATTTTTCTGGACAAGCTTCATAATTTGCCAGTTCCTTTCTACTATAGATTTTATTTTGCATTTTCTAAGTCAAATTGATACCCAACTCCAATTAATGTCTTGATACAAGAAACGGGAAGTTTTTTTCGGATATTCTTAACATGAGCATCAATGATCCTATCATTTCCAATATAATCTTCATTAAAAATACGAAGGATCAGCTGTTCTCTTGTAAAAACTCTTCTGGGTTCTTTATATAATGTATTCAAAAGCAAGTATTCACTTAGGGTTAAAGGAAGAGGTTTTCCTTTATAAAAAGCACGATATTCTGCTTCCTCAAATGTCAATCCATCCTGATACTCCATGACTGATTGACTTCGCTTTGTTCTGCGAAGAATCGTTTCCATTCGTTTCAGCAAAATAATGGGAGACACAGGCTTAATCACATAATCATCTGCCTGTCGATTAAAAGCATCCACCTGAGTTTTTTCGTCCTCTAAGGCCGTCAACATAATGGTTGCCATATCTTCATGCTGTTCCTTGATATATGACAATACCTCAAGACCGCTAATTCCTGGGACCATAATATCTAACACAGCCATGTCAAAGCTTTCCTTCTTTAACATTTCCATCGCCTGATTGCCATCTTCTGCTTCCGTTACCAAATATCCAGATAAACTCATATACTCCTTCAAGACTTCACGTATGGTTGGTTCATCTTCCAAAAACAAAACCTTAAATTGCTGTTCTCTCATACTGACAGCTCCTTTGTGTATTTTCTTAACATTATATCATAGGGATTTGAATTTCAAATGAAGATTTGGGTGGGAAATTATTGAGTATACCATTCTCTATATTTTTTCATAATGTCAAAAATCTGCTCTTCATTACCTTTTAAAATAATTCTTAAATTCCCTTCCTTTATGAGCAGTGAAAATCTAAAATTAGCAAGTTCTTGCTCTGTTTTTATTTGCTCACAAAAAAAATTGGAAACTTTATTATATGCATCACTTTCACCAGGTATGTTCAAATCAAGAATCATACAAATCTCGTTCTTCGTTTTCTTATCATCCAAAAGAAAATCAAATACCACTGCATTTTGTTTTGCTTTTATACTTGGCGATACATTTTTATCATCAAAAAACGCTTGAATGTCTTTTGGTGAAAATTTCCAAATTCCATCCTGCTTTTCGCCATTTAACAATCCAAGCTTCAGGTAGTTTCTTAATGTTCTTGTTGTGAGTCCTGTAAATTCAGCTAATTCATTCATAGAATATAATTTTTCTTCCATATTTTGCTCCATTTTATTTCCCCGCCTTTATTGATGGCTATTTTCAACTATGATTTCATTGTCTTTTATGGTAATTATTCTATCACAAATTGATTTCACTTTCGAATCATGTGAAATAATGATAATAATCAACTCTCTAAACTCTTCAATTATATTTGTAAGAATTTCATATGCATTTATTTCATCAATGGAGTTGGTACTTTCATCCAAAATTATTACATCTGGTTCTTCCACAAACAGTCTAGCCAATGCAATTTTTTGCTTATCTCCACCAGACAAATTACTGCCACCCTCTAGAATAATTGTTTCTAAGCCATTCGGTAACTCGCAGAATTTTGACATGAATTTTTTCTCTTTTATTGTATCTATGATTTGAATTCTGTCCAAACTCCCCAGCAAAATATTATCTTTGATTGTCCCTGTTATGATAGGAATATCTTGTGAAAAAAACTGTATCTTAGTTCTGATTGCTTTCGTACTTATCTCATGTAAATTAACCCCATTGATACGAATTGTATCGATGGGAAGATTCTTAAGCAATCCACGAACTAATGATGTTTTTCCGGTTCCAGATTCACCATTAATCAGAATGACTTCCCCTTTCATTACTTGAAATTTCCCATTCTTTATTAATAGTTTTTCCTTATATCCAAAGTCAATAATATCAAACTCTATTTTATGAATATAATCTAGTTCCTTGCCATCTTCACATTCCTTGTTTGCCATCAAATCATGCTCAATAAAATGATTCACTCCCTTAACATCTCTCAAATTCACATTAGTATTCACTAAATCCCTTAATCCTGAACTAAATAATGTGGATACCATACTTATCATCATAAAATCTATGGTTGAAATGTCCTCCTGTATAACCAATATAGCCGCAATTAAATAAAGCAAACCTTGCAAGATTGCCATAATTCCTTCTAGTGAATTACTAATATCTTTCGCGAATTTATTGATGATGGCATTTTCTTTATGTAAGCTTTGAATGTAAGGTTTTAAAATAGTCTGAAGTCTCGTTCTATCTCCTACTTGTTTAATAAATTCCACTTTTGAAGTGATTGAAATAATATTTTTAAAACAGTGCGCACAACGATCCTGTAACTTGACACACTTATCTTGTAACAATTGATTTACTTTTTTATATCCTATTAATTGAACCATCATAACTAACATTAAGATAAGTGCTATTAATGGAGAAATTTTCCAAATAAGTATCAAGGATATAAAAATACTCACTGCCGAAACAATCATTTTTGAAATCGACTCCGCATAAACATCATATAACGTATTAGAACAAATAGTGATTCTCTCGACTAAGTAGGTTGGCTCATATGCAATTAATGCTTCATATTTCATCTGAAATATCAAATCCATCAATCTCATATGTTCCCGAGTTTTGAATTTAATCCCGTATTCTTTTAAAATACTATTAAGCAACATTTTAGCAAAATAGATAACAACATACAGAACTAACAGGATTCCTATGTATTTTACCACGCTTGAACCATTATTAAACTCTTTCAAAAAGACAGAAAGCGCTATCGGAATAATAAAATTAAAAACTGCAATAATTCCAGATACAATACTAGTGAAAATAATCAAAAAAATTGTACTTCGTAATAACTCCTTTTTATACTCAGTATACATTACTTGGGTCCTCCTATTTCATTTATTTTTAGTATAGGCCCTCGTTTAATTTAACTACAATTTGAAAAAAAGGGAGTTTTTCATAGGCTTTGTTTTTTATTAATTCATTTTTTCAACCATGTCCTCATAATCCAGCCTCTCACCACGAACCTGCCCTTCCAACACAAACCATCTCTTTCTGCTTAGTAAATCAAGCAAATCCTCTATCATAATAGAGGCCGTTTCCTTGCCACCTGCTCCATTTCCATAAAAGTTTCGTAACCCACTGTTTTCATAGTCAACCATGATACAGTTTTGTATTCCGCTCACATGTTTGACCGCTGGAAGTTTGCTTACGTCAAAAGGTCCCACATAATAAGAGATGATGCCCGCTTTTTCTTCTATATAAAATAATTGGCGTTTTCCTCTTCTTTCGAAGCTACAACCGTTTTGTTCGAATAACGATCTTGGTTGCAAGTTCTGATCCACTAAGTCCTGCTTCCAGGCAAGTCCTGCAAGAATTTTCATTTTGTAGATAGCATCCCAACCATCTAGATCAGTAGCCCATTCATTTTCAGCATAACCCTTTTGTTTTGCTACTGTTAGAGCCTGTTCAAAACTCCACTGATGTTCCTCCATAGCAGTTAGAATAAAGTTTGTTGTTGCATTGATTATTCCGTATATTTTCTTAATATGGTTCTCCGATGAGCTGTTTAAAAGCACCTGATAAATCGGAATACCACCGCCGACACAGGCATCAAAGCGTAGTTGTACCTTTGATTCCTGTGCCAATTTCAGAAAGTCACTTAGATTATTTGCCAAGGTTTTCTTGCTGGACATAATTACGTGCTTTCCGGATTTCAAAGCATCTTCCACAGCTTATCTATACCTTTTACAATAAATATCCTAAGGTTAATACCATAATCAAAATAGGTACTTTTGAAGAATTAGCCGCCATGCTTAATCAGAATATCATCGATATTCTCTGGACTTATGGTGATCCAATAAGTAATCAAAACTGGACCAAAGCTCTGGAGTTCCAAAGCGAAATACAGGTAATTGCTGCTAAAAATCATCCATTGCTACAGCATCAAAAAAAGGCTTCCTTCTCCCATTTGGAAAATTCCACCTTTATCTTTACCGAAGTTAACTGCAGTTACCGAAGACATTTTGAAAGAGCCCTACAGTCTGCAGGGATTTCCTACCATGTCTTTTTGGAAATTGGAAACACTGAAATCATTAAAAAATTTGTAGAATCTGGTCTTTGTCTATCTATCCTGCCAGAGTTTTCTTTTCAAAAAGAATTAGAACTTGACAGCTTAGCTGTGATTTCGATGTCAGATTTTTCTTTATCCATGGATAGCCAGATTTTCTTTCACAAAGATAAATTACCAACATCTGCCATGCTAGCTTTTTTAGATCAACTTAAAACTTTACTCTGATATGAATCTGCAATTTCTACTAAAATCAAATGCTCCTCTTTTCTTTCAGTTACTATAATCTGCCCTACTTTCATCATGTTCTTTAATTCGGATCGGCTACATTGCAATAGTTCTGAGATTATCTTTTCTGCCCGCACCTTGATCGCATAGGGATTGGATACTGAATACCTTGAGTTTGTATCGATAGGATGCATTTTGGGCATCTTGAAATCCTCTATAAGCTCAAGTTCGTACCGTACTTCTGACCACTCTATTTCAGCCTTGTTTTTTGAAAAAAAGTGACTATCCGTTCCATATTGAAAGGCTAATTCTTTTTTATTTTCCAGAAATCCCTGATACACATCTTTGGGAATCGAGTCCGGTCTTAAACGTTCATAGATTGTCAAGTTTGCAGTGTGTTTGCAGCTGGCACATTGATAAATTAGCCAAACATCTAACCTGTTTCCATTTGCGTTTACGCGAAAGGAATTGGTGTTTATAAACTGTGACTTTCCTCCACAACCAGAGCAATTACGAGTCATGGGAAAGGAATCCTTCGGCACTATCTTATATTCAATTTTTCTTATATAGTTCATTTTGCATCTCCACTTAAAATCAAGGTATGCAAAGCACTACTACATGGTTTTCATTTTATTTGCAATAGCCTTTGCTATGCAAAACAATAAGGTGTGGTCATAAAAATATTCTCCTAACTTCAAACGATAGTTTATTCTATCAAGAATATTCTTTTTTCTTCTACCTCAAACATTTTTCGAAAAAAATAGGACCCTTAAAGTCCTATTTTTTTATTTCTTATGATACGCTGTATACTTTTTTCTGATAAATAATATTTTCTTGAAAGTTCACAGATTGCATATCCTGCTTGATACTCCATAAAAATAGATTGATTTCTCTGTTTCAATTCTTCCTTAATCTGTGTCTGTTGACCCCAATCTTTACGGGTGTTCTCAATTCTTGGAATGTAAAGATTTTCACCATCCACATACTGTTGTATTAATTTTATTATTTCAATAGGCAGAACTTCTTCTGCTCTTCTATAGCTCATATTTGCCTCCTAAAGTTAAATTTCTTTTTAGGTCAGCAAAAGCTATAACAATATTTTTTCAAATCATTGCAATAGCTCCTGCTATGCAAACATAATTAATTTTCTCATATAATGCCCTATTCCTTTCATACTATTCCTCTGTGTCTTCACCCAGATTCATTTCCTCTAATATTTCTCTTATTCTGCTTTCACTATTCACATCTGTCAAAACAGTGATGTAATCCCCTTCGTTGATTTCAAAATCTCCTTTGGGTATAAAGTGTTTATCTCCTCGTTGAATTCCCACCAGCAACGACTTACCTGGCCAGGGAATATCTTTTACCAGACGATTACCAAATTGGGAATCATTTTTTACGATAAGTTCCACCGTTATTTTTCTACTGCTTTCTCGCTCTAACTCTGGATTCTCACTTCGAAGCATATTTTCTAAAAGTGCCTCATAGATCGGCGGACTTTTTAATAAATCTGCAACTACATACGCTATAACAGCAACTACGGTTAAGGGTAAAATATGTGTAAAGGAACCTGTCATTTCCATAATCAGAACAATGCCTGTAATTGGTGCTCGTACAATCGCAGTAAAATAGCCTGCCATGGCAAGGATTATCAGATTGTGAAACAAGTCCTGGCTAATTCCAAAATACTCCACAGAAACACCTGCAAACAGAGCTCCAATGGCACCGCCCAACACGATCAGTGGAAAAAAGATTCCACCTGGCGCTCCAGATCCAAAACTAATCATGGAAAAAATAAATTTGACCACAAATATAATAAGCAATGCTCCAAGACCATGTTCTAAGGTTAGTTCCTCAATGACTTTATGCCCTCCACCCAATACCACTGGAAATGTTAGACCTAAAATTCCAGCTAAAATAAATGGAATCATAATTTTTGTCTTGGTATTCAGAAATTTCATTTTTTCGTAAATTGCTTTGGTTTTTAACAATGCAAAATTATAAAAAGCACCCATTCCTCCAACAAGAATTCCTAATATGACCAATAGCCAATAACTGTTCAATGGGATTTCCTGTGTTACATCAAAGTTAAAAATTGGTTCCAGACCAAATACCTGCTTTGATACAAAATCCGCTGCTACCGCCGATGACATCATAGACAGTAAAATAACCGGTGAAAAGTACTTGAAGATTTCTTCTAAAGCAAATACAACCCCTGCCATTGGTGCATTAAACGCTGCCGCGAGTCCAGCACTTGCTCCACTGGCCATAAGAATTTTTCTCTCCAGACGACCTTTTCCAATTTTCTTTCCAAGTCCTTCTGCAACAGTTGCTCCAAGCTGTATGGAAGGGCCCTCCCGACCAAGGGATAAACCTGCACCAATTGCAATAACTCCACCTAAAAATTTGGTACATAAAGTATGTAACCAACTTCTACGCTTCACAAAATGACCTTTTAAAATTCCCTCAATCTGAGGAATACCACTTCCTGAAATCATTTTATTTTTGGAAACCAAATATTCTACAAAATAAGCTGCTATTATGAATACGATAAACGCCAGCGGTAAATAAATTAGATGTTCTCTTAAAAAATCATACATTCCAAAAGAAAAATGCTCCGCATACGACAAAACAATGCGATATAGCACTGTAACCCCACCTGCCAACAATCCTACCAACAAGCTCTTTAGCACAATCATAATATTATCTGTGTAATGTTCTGTTAATACCTTGTAATTATTTTTCATTTCTTCACTCCATAAAACTTCTAATATTGAAAGGATGTCAAACCTCTATTCACAATTTATAAGTATAACACAGAGTGATGGTCTGGCAAACCCGTTTCAATCAGAAAATTAAACGTTTGGAGCTTTTACTATTTAAAATCATCCCTCATATTCGGTAATTTGCTTTCTGATTTCACTTTCATGTAGTTGACAGTAGGCAAAACTTTTTTTCATAAAATCAATCATACTATTTGTTTTGTAAAGTTCATATATGGTATCTAGTATTTGTTTTCCTTCGATTTCCATGGAAAAGAAATATGGATAGATACAGCCCCCATGTTCTCTTGGATAATATGGATTTAGCGAACTAAGTCGCTCATCACTCATAATTGCTTCCACTACCATTTCACTTACTAGCCATTTTAGAGTGGGAGATTCATATTCCTGATAGGAATCCAGAAAAACATTGTTCCAAACCACAAACCAAACA
>CANRGO010000086.1 GCA_947630125.1 uncultured Lachnospiraceae bacterium
TTTGCTAAATCCAAATGGCTCAATTGATAATATGGAGTAAAAATTACATGATTTTGATATACCACTCCATGAATACCAATTGCGATTCCTACTACATGGTGATCCGTAGGTACTGTTTTTTCGATGGTTTCTGTTATAATATTATGAAGCAAAGTTAACACGTGAATCGAAGTATCATTGGAGTATTGCTTTAGATAACAGTTTTCCCCTTTTAAATCTGTTAAAAGAACGGTAATTCTTTCAACTCCAAGATCGATTGAAATTACATATCCACCTTTTTGATTAAAACTTAAAAGAATAGGCTTTCTGCCTTTGCTGGTTTCGTCACTACCAATTTCCAGTATCATTTTTTTATCTAGTAACAACTGAACAATGGTGGATACCGTTGCTTTTGTTAATCCTAATTTTTTTGCAATGGATGCTCGAGAAATCGGTCCTGAATTTACGATGGATTCTAATACTAGATTTGTATTAATGTCTCTGATTAATTCCTGACTGCCTGTTATCATGATTAAACCTCAGTTCGTTTTTTTGTATTTTACCATAAACTAACATGAAATACCATATCCAAAGAAAGGCAAACAACAAATGAAATATCAAAATCCAATTATCACAGGTTTTTATCCTGACCCAAGTATTGTTAGAGTAGAGGATGACTATTATCTTGTTAACTCGTCCTTTGAATATTTTCCAGGCATTCCCATTTTTCATAGCAGGGATCTCATCAACTGGAAACAGATAGGACATGGAATATCAAGGGAAGGGCAACTTCCCCTACGTGTAGGCTTTCCAGGAGAAACTGGAACTTTTGCCCCTACTATTCGCTATCATGAAGGTATTTTTTATATTATATGCACCAATGTAACCTATGGAGGAATAGGAGATGGAAATTTTCTTATTTACTCAGAACATCCTGATCAGGGTTGGTCAGATCCTATTTATATTGATTGTCCGGGTATTGACCCTTCTCTTTATTTTGAGCAGGGAAGAGCATTTTATACAGGAACCGCAGATGGACGCATTTTTCTCTGTGAAATTGATTGTAAAACAGGGAAAAGATTAGAGGAAATACAAACAATTTGGCAAGGTACGGGTGGAAATGACCCTGAAGGGCCACATTTGTATTATGAAAAAGGTTGGTATTATCTTTTAATATCAGAGGGTGGAACCGAATATGGACATATGATTACCATAGCCAGAAGTAAATCCATGAAAGGCCCTTATGAATCCTGTCCTTTTAATCCTGTTTTAACCAATCGCAGTACATCTAAACCTATTAAAGCAGTGGGTCATGCGGACTTAGTTTGTGATCAAAACGGCAAATATTGGTCGGTTTGCTTAGGGATACGGCCAATTTCTTATCCTTTTAAACATAATCTTGGTAGAGAAACCATGTTAACACCAGTTTATTTTCGAGAGGATGACTGGCCAGTATTTGGGAACAATGGTTTTCTGGAAAAAGAAATCGAAACAGATATTTTACCAGTTCAAGAGATCATTCAAGAGAGCATCTGCAATAAATATAAGTTTGTTGACTGTTTTGAGGAGAAAGAACTTGATTTTCAATGGAATTTTATTTATAAAAAAATACAGAATGCTTTTGTTTTATCAAATCCAGGCTTACAATTAAATGCTACACAAGAAGGCATACAAAGTGACAAACCAAAAACCTGGATAGGGGTGAGACAGAAACATCATGTCTTTCGTGCGCAAATACAGTTAAACTATAATCCTTTATTTGAGGATGAAGAAACAGGAATTGCAATTTATTTAAACCATAGACATTTTTATAGTCTCTCCATTGGGAAACAAAAAGGAAAACAGGGTCTTATTTTTCATAGACAGATTGGCTCTCTGTGTCATCAAGAATTTTATGAAATGGAAAATTTTTATGGAATATCCACTCTTTATCTGGAAGGAAATGAACAGGTATATCAGTTTGGAATAATAAAAGAAGATGTTGTTACGAAAATTGGAGAAGGCGAAACGGCTTATTTAACAACAGAAGTTGGTGGTAAGTTTACCGGAAATTATATAGGTATTTATGGAAAATCCAATCAAAAGAATGAATATTCCAACTGTCTGCTTCATAAATTTTCGTATCAAGAACTTTAAATTTTTATAGGTCTATGCTAAACTATATCTAACTTATAGGAAGGTTGGGTATTGTTATGATTAGAAAATATGTGTTTGGTAAAATGATAGAAACTGAGGCAGTTGTTCTGCAGATACAAGATGAACAACTGTCCCAGTTTCCTTTTTTTTCGACGGATGAGAAATCGTTTTCCTTGAAACTGGAAATGAGTGACAATGATAAAGTGTATGGATTAGGAGAAGCGGTTAGAGGTATCAATAAGAGAGGCTGGCTTTACAAAAGTAAGTGTAGTGATGACCCAAGCCATACGGAAGATAAAAATTCTCTTTATGGAGCTCATAATTTTATTTTATTGGATGGTGAGGTTAAATTTGGTTTATTTATTGACTATCCTGGGATGATTACCTTTGATGTGGGCTATTCTTCTTACCGTGAACTCAAAATCACATTGGAAGATTTCAACTGTGAAATATATGTAATAGAAGGAGAGTCAAAATTACAAATTGTGAAAGAGTTTCGAAGATTAATTGGAACAAGTTATATTGCTCCAAGATGGGCATTTGGTTATGGACAGAGTCGATGGAGCTATATGAATGCAGATGAAGTAAGGGCAATTGTTTCATTCCATAAAGAGAATCAATTACCATTAGATAGCGTATATTTGGATATCGATTATATGGAGAGGTATAAAGATTTTACAATTAATCAGGATGCGTTTCCAGATTTTCAGGAGTTTGTTCATGAAATGAAAGAACAAAATATCCATTTAATACCAATTATCGATGCAGGAGTGAAAATAGAAGACGGTTACGATATTTATGAAGAAGGCATTCGTCATGATTATTTTTGCAAAAAGGAAAATGGAGAACCCTTTGTAGCAGGCGTTTGGCCAGGTCGTGTTCATTTTCCGGATATGCTTCATAAAGATGCTAGAAAATGGTTTGGCAGAAGCTATCATTTCTTATTAGAAAAGGGGATTGATGGATTCTGGAACGATATGAACGAACCAGCAATTTTCTACTCTGAGGAACGACTTCAGCAGGTGTTTCTTCAGATTCAAAACTATAGTAATCAGAATCTGGATATCCAAAGCTTTTTTTCTTTCAAAAATTTAGTTGAAACAATTAATAATAACCCCGAAGATTATAAGGCTTTTTTCCATGAAATGAATGGGGAACGTATTCGCCATGATCAGGTGCATAATTTATATGGCTATATGATGACGAGAGCAGCAGGAGAAGCATTTTTAGAACTTCAACCAGAGAAGAGAATATTATTGTTTTCCAGAGCATCCTATATAGGCATGCACCGTTATGGTGGAATATGGACAGGTGACAATATGTCCTGGTGGTCACATCTGAAATTGAATATTCAGATGATGCCTTCTTTAAATATGTGTGGATTCTTGTATTCTGGAGCGGACATCGGCGGATTTGGCGGGAACGTTACAGAAGATTTAATGTTAAGATGGTTAGCTTTTGGTATTTTTACCCCCCTACTTCGTAATCATTCAGCCATGGGTACTAGAAAGCAGGAACTATCGGAATTTGAGAAACTTCCAGTTTTTCGGAACTTATTACAAATTCGATATGGACTATTACCTTATATATATAGTGAATATATGAAGTCTGTGTTAAATCATGAGATGTATATGCTTCCATTATCTTTTGTTTATGAGCACGATGAAAGAGCAGCACAAGTGGAAGATCAGTTGATGATTGGTGAATCCATAATGATTGCGCCTGTATATGAACAAAATGCCAGAGGACGATATGTTTATTTGCCTGAAACCATGAAATTAATTCGAATGAAAAGTCTTCTAGATAAACAGTATCAGGTATTGGAACAGGGGGTACATTATTTGGAATGTGAGCTGGATGAAATTCTAATATTTCTTCGCCCAGGAAAAATTCTTCCCTTATCAAAAGGTGGAATGAATATGGAAGAAGTAGATTTTAATGACTTAAGTTTTGAAGTATTTGGTGATCGGGCCTACTATAAATTGTATCAGGATGATGGAATATCAAAACAATATCAAGCTAAGGAAGAGTGGAAAAATATTGTATATGAAAATGCTGTCATTATTACCGAAAAATAGAGAATTATTTTAAAATAAAACGATAAATTTACTAGACCAACGCGTTAAAGTTGTGATATCATGTACAAGTACTATTTGAGAATAGATTACAAGGAGGATATTTACACATTATGAAAAAATTTATCGCATTATTTTTAACTCTAGTTTTATCCCTGTCAGTTATGACTGCTTGTGGAAACGCAGAAACTGAAACAACTGAAGAAGAAACAACTGAAACAGTAGAAACAACTGAAACTGAAGCAACAGATACTGAGGCTGCAGATGCTGAAAGTACGGAAGAAGTAGCTGAAGATGCTTATAAAATTGGAATTCTTCAGTTAACGGAGCATGATGCTTTAGATGCTAGTAATCAGGGCTTTGTTGATGCTGTAACAGCATCTGGCTTAAATGTAGTGTTTGATCAACAAAATGCACAGGGTGATCAGCCTACCTGTCAAACGATTGCAACGAAATTAGTAAGTGATGAATCTGATTTGATTTTAGCAATTGCAACTCCTGCAGCACAGGCTGTAGCGGGTGCAACAACCACAATACCAGTGATTGCTACTGCAATTACAGATTTTGTTAGTGCTGGTTTAGTAAATGCAAATGATATTCCTGGAACAAATGTGAGTGGAACCAGTGATTTGACTCCTGTTAAGGAACAGTTTGAACTTATGGTAAAGTTATTACCAGAAGCAAAAACCGTTGGTATCTTATATTGCTCAGCAGAATCAAATTCAGAATTTCAAGCAGCACTTGCGATAGAAGCATGCGAAGCAAATGGATTGGCTTATGAAGTGTATACAGTTGCAAGTACCAATGAAATTCAAACCGTTGTGGAAAGTATGGTTGGTAATGTAGATGTTATTTATGCACCAACAGATAATACCATAGCACAGGGTATGGCGACTGTTGCAATGATAGCAAATGATAATATGCTTCCTGTTATATGTGGAGAAGCTGGCATGGTAAATGCTGGTGGTCTTGCTACTTATGGAATTGATTATTATCAATTAGGTTACTTGGCTGGTGAGATGGCAGTGAAAGTTTTAAAAGGTGAAGCTACTATTTCTGAACTTCCAGTAGGATTTTTGGACGCTGCGAAATGTGAATTAACAGTAAATGAAGAAACAGCTGCATTATTAGGTGTTGATTTAACTGTTTTAAACTAGTTTTATCAATGCCTGACAGGCATACAGTATAGAAAAAGACAGGTGCATGAAAAACATGTAAAAGGTAGAAGCAATGAACGGATTATTGGTATCTTTGGAAGGAGCTATATCTCAGGGAGTTTTATGGGGAATCATGGTTCTTGGGGTATATATTACCTATAAATTATTAAATATTGCAGATTTGACTGTAGATGGAAGTTTTGCTCTTGGTGGTTGTGTTTGTGCAACGTTGATTGTTTCTGGTCAGATGAATCCTATTTTGGCTTTATTTATTGCAACCCTTGCAGGATTATTAGCAGGGGCAATTACAGGGTTTTTGCATACCATATTTGAAATCCCAGCTATTTTAGCAGGAATTTTAACACAGATAGCATTGTGGTCAATCAATCTAAGAATTATGGGAAAGAGTAATGTACCTCTTTTAAAAGTTGATACTATTTTCTCGAAAGTTGTAAATTTCCTTGGAATGAAACAAATGCATGTAACATTAATTCTTGGGGTACTCATCGTACTGGCTATTATAGCGATCCTTTACTGGTTTTTTGGTACGGAAATTGGAAGTGTACTTCGTGCTACCGGAAATAATGAAAACATGATACGTGCACTTGGTGTTAATACGAAGAAATCAAAAATGGTTGCTCTGATGCTTAGTAATGGTCTGGTTGCACTATCTGGTGGAATCGTAGCGCAAAGTCAGAAATATGCTGATATTGGTATGGGTACCGGTGCAATTGTTATTGGTCTTGCAGCAATTGTTATAGGAGATGTTATTTTTAGAAAAGTAAGAAACTTTGCTGGGATATTAACCTCAGCAGTAGTTGGTAGTGTTGTGTATTTTGTAATTCGTGCCCTGGTTCTTCGTTTAGGAATGAATGCAAATGATATGAAACTGTTCTCAGCTGTATTTGTGGCACTGGCTCTTTGTATTCCTGTTTTAATTAGGAAGTATAAACAAAGAAGAGACTACAGTGAAGGAGGCGAAAAGAATGGTAACACTATCTAATGTATATAAAACCTTTAACAAAGGAACAATCAATGAAAAAAAAGCTTTGGATGGAATCAATCTTCAGTTAAATGAAGGAGATTTTGTGACGGTTATTGGCGGAAATGGTGCCGGCAAATCTACCATGCTAAATATGATAGCAGGAGTTTATCCCATTGATGCAGGGAAAATTCTGGTAAATCAGATTAATATTTCAAGAAAAGAAGAATACCAAAGAGCTATCCATATTGGAAGAGTTTTTCAAGATCCCATGATGGGAACAGCAGCCGGAATGGAAATACAGGAAAACCTATCGTTAGCATATCGCAGAGGTCAAAAAAGAGGTCTTTCCTGGGGCGTTACAAAGTCAGAAAAAGTGTTGTATCATGAAAAGTTAAAAATGCTTGGTTTGGGCTTAGAAAATAGAATGTCATCAAAGGTTGGTTTATTATCAGGAGGACAGAGACAAGCACTTACACTTCTCATGGCAACCTTAGTAGAACCAAAATTGTTATTACTGGATGAACATACCGCGGCATTGGATCCAAAAACAGCAAAAACTGTACTTGATTTGACAGAAAAGCTTGTCTCGGAATCAAAACTTACTACTTTAATGGTAACCCATAATATGAAAGATGCTCTCAGATTGGGAAATCGACTTATTATGATGCATGAAGGTAAGATTATTTATGATGTAAGTGGTGAAGAAAAGCAAAAACTTCAAGTATCTGATTTACTAAAAAAATTCGAAGAAGCCAGCCATGGCTCTTTTGCAAATGATCGTATGTTATTAGCATAATAGAAATGAAAGAACCGAAGCAGAGAGGCAATCTGTTTCGGTTCTTTTATTTAAATTTTTGGTAAATTTCCAATTAAAATATGTTATAATAATTTTTATCATGTAGAAATAAAAAAGTATACAATTTCAGGAGAAGTCTATGTTAAAAATGCAGGATGTAAATGTCAGAGTATCAAGTAATTTAGGTGAGGTACAAATTCTAAAGAATATAAATCTGACTTTAGAGAAAAATAAAATCTATGTAATTACAGGTCCAAATGGAGGTGGAAAATCCACCATAGGAAAGTCGATTATGGGAATATATCAAGTGCAAGAAGGAGATATATTTTTAGAGGAAGAAAAGATAACCTCTCTTTCCATAACAGAACGTGCAAAACGAGGAATTGGCTATGCATTTCAAACGCCAGCTCGTTTTAAAGGTTTAAAAGTAGAAGATTTGTTGAAATTAGCTGCAAAGGATAATCCAGTAAATTTGTATGAACTATTATATGATGTTGGGCTTTGTGCACAGGATTATTTACATAGAGATATTGATAGTACCATATCAGGTGGAGAATTAAAGCGTATCGAAATAGCAAGTATATTAGCACAAAATCCCAAAGTGGCGGTATTTGATGAACCAGAAGCTGGCATTGATTTATGGAGTTTTCAACGACTTACAGAAACCTTTGAAAATCTTCATAAAAAATATGAAACGACCATTGTCATAATATCTCATCAAGAGAGAATATTAAAGTTGGCAGATCAGGTTATACTTGTAAAAGATGGTGAAATCAGTGAAATCACATCCCATGAAAAATTTTTGCAGCATATAGCAATCCTGGATTCTGAATGTAGCTGCCATAACAACTGTGTGAAAGGTGGAGTATTAGATGTTGACAACTATTGATCAAGAACTTTTGGAGGCCATAGCAGATTTAAAAGAGCTTCCAACTGGTGCTTATAATATTCGAAAAAATGGAGCTGGCATTCTTCGGAATTCTACTGAGCATATTCAAATTATACCAAAAGAGGACAAGCCAGGAATTGATATCATGATTCAATCGAATACAAAACAAGAAACTGTGTATATTCCAGTTATTTTATCTGAAGAAGGTATGAATGATATGGTGTATAATACCTTTGTTGTGGGTGAGAATTCCGACGTCACCATTATTGCGGGCTGTGGAATACATAGTCATGGTAGTATGGATGAACAACATGATGGAATCCATGAATTTTTTGTAAAAAAAGGTGCACGCATGAAGTACGTGGAAAAACATTTTGGAGAAGGAGATGGAACAGGTCTTCGGATCTTGAATCCAAAAACTATCATTGAAATTGAAGAAGATGGTATTGCTGAATTAGAAATGATACAGATAAAAGGTGTTGATCGTACGGTGCGAGATACCGATGTAATCTTACATAAAAATGCAAAATTGGTGGTTACAGAAAGATTATTAACCTATCAGGATCAACTTGCTGAGTCTAATATAAATGTACACTTGAAGGGTGAGGATTCCAGTGCCCAGATTATATCTAGATCGGTGGCACAGGATCAATCAAAACAAATTTTTCATATGAATTTATTGGGTTATACAAAATGTAGAGGACATATCCAGTGTGATTCTATTATTATGGATGAGGCAAAAGTATCTTCAATACCAGAAATCAGTGCTTATCATTCAGATGCAGAATTAATTCATGAGGCAGCCATAGGGAAAATAGCTTCCGAACAATTAACAAAATTAATGGCTCTTGGTTTAACGGAAAGTGAAGCTGAAGAAGTTATCTTAAATGGATTTTTAAAATAAAAAAAGCGTTCTGATTTTACAATCAGGACGCTTTTTTTATTATCTTAAATTTTTATAAGCAGTGGATAACATTAATTTGATTCGATTTAATTGATTTACTTCGCTGGCACCAGGATCATAGTCTATTGCAACAATATTAGATTCTGGATGTCTTTTACGAAGTTCTTTGATTACCCCTTTTCCAACAACATGATTAGGGAGACAGCCAAAGGGTTGAGTACAAACAATATTTTGTGCCCCTTCTTGAATAAGTTCTAGCATTTCCCCTGTTAAAAACCAGCCCTCACCAGTCTGATTACCAAGCGAAACGATATCTTTTGCTTCATTTGCAATGTGTTCAATATGAGAGGGGGGTGTAAAATGTGTACTTTTTTCTAATGCTTTTCGTGCAGCAGAACGCATAAATTCT
>CANRGO010000087.1 GCA_947630125.1 uncultured Lachnospiraceae bacterium
GACGAAACTGAATTTCTAGCAAATTTCGTCTGTAATTTCAATGTATTTCACGGTTGTAATTTATCGATTTTCATGGCTTTGTTAACATAAATCTGAAGTTATGTTAATAAAAATTGCATTCCAAGGTGTAAATCTCAGGATTTCCTACGGACGAAATCACAAAAATTTATATTTTCGTCCGTAAAGACCTGATATTTCGTAGAAATCTAGTACTTCACAAAACCTGATACTTCACAAAGCCCTGATACTTCGTAAAGACCTGATATTTCATGGAAACCTTAAGCAAAACAAAAACCAAGCAAGCTAGAATTTAGAATCGTCAATCGCTTCCAATTGGGCATCAATTACTTCCACTACTTTTTTCAGTGAGCCTTCTTCAAATGGAGATTTAAGGTTAGCAAGTTGAACTAGGCCAACAAAAGGTTTTGTTCCTCCTGCGCTGCAAAGTGTTACATAATCTTTCCACGCTTCTTCTCTGTTTTCTAGAGAACGAACGTAGAATTGATAAGCACACATCTGAGCTAAGGTATAGTCAATATAGTAGAATGGTGAAGCAAAAATATGAGATTGTTTCATCCAGAATCCACCATCTTTTAAGAACTGATTGTCACTGAAATCTTTATATGGAAGATAGATTTTTTCAAGTTCAGCCCATTTGCTGCGTCTCATAGCTGGAGTCATTTCAGGGTTCTGATATACCTCGTGTTGAAAATGATCTACCAATACGCCATAAGGAATAAATAGCAAACCATCGGAAGTATGCATAAATTTGAATTTATCCACTTCTTCTCCAAAGAAATTTTCCATCCATGGGTAGGTTAAGAATTCCATACTCATGGAATGAATTTCAGCCGCATCATAGGTTGGATCCTGGGACATAATAGGTTTGATGGTACTTGACATATGGCTTTGGAAAGCATGTCCAATTTCATGAGTCAGTACGGTAATGTCGCCTTCGGTTCCATTGAAGTTTGAAAATACGAAAGGAGATTTGAAATCAGGAATGTAGATACAGTATCCACCGCCGCTTTTTCCTTTTTTTGCAACCAAATCCAACAACTCATTGTCCTGCATGCTTTTGAAAAATTCACCTGTTTCCTTGGAAAGCTCATTGTACATTTTCTCACCCTGAGCAACAATCCATTCTGGATCTCCCTGAGGTTTTGGATTTCCTGATGAAAACATATAATCTAAATCATAATAATTTAAGGTTTCAAGACCAAGACGTTTTTGCTGACGCTTTCTTAATTTGTTGGTAACTGGAACGATATAATCTACAACTTGCTTACGATATGTCTCAACCATTTTCTGATTGTAATCCATACGTCTCATGCGCAGGTATCCCAATTCTATAAAATTGTTGAATCCAAGTTTTTTTGCAATTTCTGTTCTTACTTTTACCAATTGATCATATAGGTCATCAATTTCTGCTAAATGTTCTTCGAAGAATCCATAGTATAATTCACTTGCTTCTTTTCTCACTTCACGTTTGTCATTGGTTAAAAATGCTCGAAGCTGTGATAAATTATATTTTTGTCCCTGAAATTCCAAATCTGCAGAAGAAATCAATTTGGTATAATTTGCTACCAGCTTATTTTCTTTGATTAAATCTTCCTTTACTTCTTCATTAAAAATTTTGGTTGCAATTTCTGCTTTCATAAACAATACAGAATCTAACTCTGTTTCTAATTCTGTACAGAATTTTGAATCAA
Source organism: uncultured Lachnospiraceae bacterium (assembly GCA_947630125.1). Taxonomy (GTDB): domain Bacteria; phylum Bacillota; class Clostridia; order Lachnospirales; family Lachnospiraceae; genus CANRGO01. The sequence goes on from CANRGO010000087.1 coordinate 1,713, forward strand.
GTATGGCCTGGCTTAACTGGGATTTCAAACCATTGATTTCTGGTTCGTTTTCATCTACATAATCCATTTCTGCCACATAAAATTCGTCGGTTGTGTCTAGGGTAAATCTTACATAACAAACTCCAAACACGGATTCCACATGAGCGAGTGTTTCATCAATCTGATAAAATACCTGTAATTGTTCCTGTGCAGAGGATGCTGTTTTAAAAGAAGCAAGCATTTTTTCGAAATCTGCTTTTAGTTGCTCCATATCAATTCTTTCATATTTGTATTCTGAAAATTTCATAGTATCTCCTATCCGTCTGCTTCTGGCAGACTACCTTTTTACATGTAGTTGTATTATAACACCTTTTCAACCATTTCTAAATCATGTTTTCCAATTCAAAACTTAATTTTTTATGAACTGAGAGGCAGAAAATAAAAGCTCTACCAATTTCTTCAACCCCAAAAGCAGGTCATCTGGTTGCAATTTTGCAATGCTGACACGAATTCCTTCTACTTCCTGATCTCGATAGGTGAACAGTCGTATTTCCTGATCCAACTTGATTTGGTTTACTTCCATACTTCGAAAAAGTAGTCGTAAATTTCTTTTTTCCGATATTCAATTCGTATTTTATACTGATGATGACGGTACATTCCACTTTCGATGAATAGTTGAAACGCTGCCTGTTCCAAAACCGAAGTGTTTAGGTCTTGTAATTTTTTAATCCAAATAAATTTTGAAACCAGTTTAACTGGTAGTATGGTTACTCCAAGGCGAATTCCTGGCATAAAGGTTTTGGAAAAGCCCTGCACATAAATTAACTGGTCACTTTTTCCATAGGCATAGAGGGGAAGATTTTTCTGATTAAAATTCAAGTTCCCAAGAAAATCATCTTCTATTATAAAGACATCATATTTTTCTGCCAATTGAATCAATTTCTTTTTGGTTTTTTCAGAATAACTGGTTCCCATAGGATTATGAAGCCTTGGCATGGTATAAAAAAAGCTGATATTGCTGAATCATATTGGTGATATAGTGATAGGTTGGCTCTTCAATTAAAATCTTTTTCTTGTGGTCATGATAATGCAACTGAAATAAAATATTCAACGCTTGCTGAGAACCCGAAGTGATATAGAACTGCTCTTCCTTTGCAAAAATCTGGTCCTCATAAAAAAATGTGACAAGTTGTTTGCGAAGTGGCAAAAACCCTTTCGCATCCCCATATAAAAATAAATCTTCTTTATAACGGTCAACAGCAAGGTTGATGCAATGATTAAATTCTTTATAGGGCAAAAGATGGATATCTGGATTTAAAACTGAAAAATCAATGACTTGGGAAGGTTCTCTTTCCTGTCTTCGAGTTTCGGTAACGTAATAACCACTCTTTGAAACTGCATAGATCACATGATTTTGTTCCAATTCCTGGTAAGCTCGAATTACTGTTGCTTTGTTGCATTCGTAATTTTTTGCACAGGCAGAAATACCTGGTAACTTCATTCCAGGTCCCAAGCTTCCTTCTGCAATTTTTCCAAGGATGTCTTCCACAATTTGTTTATATCGAAACATAAGGCCCTCCATCTATACCGGTATAGTTATATATTTTAGAAATTGTAAAGCAAAATGTCAATGCCTATACTAAACTAGAATTCAAGATACTTAAAAAGGTGGTTTAATACATGGATACAAGAAAAAAAGCATTGCTGGGTCTGGCTATCGCAGCAACACTCTGGAGTACCGGTGGAATGTTTATTAAAATGATTGATCTGAATCCCATTGCAATTGCAGGAATCCGAAGCGGGATTGCAGCAATCGTCATGTTGATTTACCTGAAAAAACCTAAGATTCACTTAAACAAAATCAATCTCTTTGGAGCCTTGATTTATGCCGCTTTATTACTAACATTTGTTGGTGCAAATAAATTAACCACAGCAGCCAATGCCGTATTTTGCGGGATGATACTTTTTTTCACAGGAAGTTTTCATGGTGGTTCACTATTAGGAAATGGCATAGCTCTTTGCAGTGGTATGTTACAGGCCGCTCTGATTATAATCGGTAATGTAGGTTAAATACCCATCTTCTGGATACTTAGGTGCTGCATTTGTCGCTGATGCAACCACTTTATAAAACTGAAAACCAGAATACTGGGTACCATTATAACTCACAGAATCAGCTGGTAACTGAGTCCAGTCAAAAACGATGGTTTGATCCTTTGCAGTTACAAATAAAGAAGGTGAAAATGTTTCTACCACTGGTTCTTCCTTTTCTAAAATATCAACATTTAGAGTACTTTCCTGGGTTGCCGTTGGAATCTTTCCAGCATTTTGTGATTAAAAAAAGCGATTCTCCAGAGTTGTAAAAATCAAAGCCAGCGCTAAAAGAACAGCAACTGCCGCCACACCCATGGTCGGATAGGAAAAATACCAATCCCATGGTAAATACATAGGTTTTCTTATTACATATTTCTACGATAGTTCCTGCATAGATCATAGTTCATTCACTCCTTACATGAGAAAGTTGCCATAACTTTTGATAATTTCCAAATTACTGTTTAATTCCAAATAAAGAATAATAATATATTTACGATGGTTTTCCAGAGTCTTCCGATGAACTTGAAAGATTTGAAGCAACTCATGAATCGGAAGTTTTCGTTCCTGTTCTAACTTTTTTCCAAGTTCCGGGATTGTACTTAATTTTTTAGCTATATGGAGGCAAAGTAATTTTGTATCCATGTGCTTCGGGGCACAACCTGCAATTTCTTCAAATAAGATTCCATAGAGTTCTTGGATTTTCGAATATGGTCAATCACTCTTCTGTTTATCACTAATTTTGCAAAATATAGAAAGGATACTGCTTCCTCAGGCTTGACTGTAAGATCCACCTCATTTACATTCTGCATATAAATAACCATACCTTTCCCAAGCATTCCCAATATCATTCCCCAATGACACTAAATAATTACTGTATACCTATATATTCGAATTATATTCGTTTTTTCATGGGGTCTGAAACAAAAATAGTACCTATTTCCTATGATTTTTGATTCTACCATTTCGTTCTTTAATAAAGCATTCATGTAATAGCTCTATAAAAAGAGAGTAAATCCATTGTAAATAGAATACAAGGGGGATTTTCCCATATTTTAAAGGTTTACTTTTCTAACCGAATCCTTTATAATGCATATGAAAAAGTTGATCAATATAAGGAGAGAAATCATGAAATATTCCCCATTACAAAAAGCTAGATATGAGTATACCCCAAAGCTTCCTGAAATGCTTAAAAATGGTATTTCAGAAATTGGTGTAAATGAAGGTGCAGAAACACAAAGCGTTGCTGACCAGGATGCAATCAAAGCACTTTTCCCAAATACCTATGGTAAAAAAGAAATTACATTTAAAAAAGGACAGAATACTTCTACTGCAAAACTTCATAAAGTAGGTGTTATTTTATCCGGTGGACAGGCTCCAGGTGGACATAACGTTGTTTGTGGTTTATACGATGCATTAAAAGCAACCAGCAAAGATAACGAACTCTTTGGTTTTAAAAATGGTCCAAGTGGTTTAGTTGATGATGATTACTTAATCTTTGACGATAACTATATCAACGAATTTAGAAATACTGGTGGATTTGATATCATCGGATCTGGAAGAACAAAACTTGAATCCGAAGAACAATTCGCAGTTGCTGCTGAAGTTTGTAAAAAACATGGCATTACTGCAATCGTAATCATCGGTGGTGATGATTCCAATACAAATGCTGCTGTTCTTGCTGAGTATTTTGCTGCAAAAGAAACAGGCATTCAGGTTATTGGATGTCCTAAAACAATCGATGGTGACCTTAAAAACGAAGATATCGAAATTTCTTTCGGTTTTGACACAGCAACAAAAACATATAGCGAGTTAATTGGTAACATCGAACGTGATGCTAACTCTGCAAAAAAATACTGGCACTTTATCAAAGTTATGGGACGCTCAGCTTCTCATGTTGCTTTGGAATGTGCATTAGAAACTCAACCAAACATCTGTTTAATTTCAGAAGAAGTTGCTGAAAAGAAAATGTCTTTATCTCAGATCGCTGATTATATCGCTGATTCTGTAGAAAAAAGAGCTGCAAAAGGCATGAACTTTGGTATCGCTGTTATTCCTGAAGGTGTAGTTGAATTCGTTCCTGAATTCTCTATGTTAATTCATGAAATCAACGAACTTCTTGCTGGAAGCAAAGCTGCTGCATTTAATGAACTTCCAACCTGGGAAGATAAATATACATTTATCAAAACTGGCTTAAGCGCAGAAGCATTTGCTGTTATCGACATTCTTCCTGTAGGAATTCAACAACAGTTATTCTTAGAAAGAGATCCACACGGTAACGTACAGGTATCTTTAATTGAATCCGAAAAATTATTCTCTTCTTTAGTAGCTGCTAAGCTTGCTGAAAAAAAAGCAAACGGAACATACAAAGGTAAATTTAATGCATTACATCACTTCTTCGGATATGAAGGAAGATGTGCATTCCCTTCAAACTTCGATTCAGACTACTGTTACTCATTAGGATACAATGCATTTATGTTAATCCAGTACGGTTATACAGGTTACTTATCAAAAGTATCCAACCTGTCTAAACCAAGTACTGAATGGGTTGCTGGTGGTATGCCAATCACCAAAATGATGAACGTGGAAAGAAGACACGGAGAAGATAAGCCAGTTATCAAAAAAGCTTTAGTAGAATTAGTAGGAAATCCTTTCAAATACTTCGAAGCTCACAGAGATGAATGGGCTGTTGAAACCTGTTACTTATATCCAGGCGCAATTCAGTATTATGGGCCTGCTGAAGTTTGTGATATCGTAACAAGAACCCTTGCTTTAGAACAAGAATAAATTACACATAGTTAACAAAGATAGCGTGTGATTATGATCCAACAGAGACCTGTTCTCTGTATCGATTCATAATCACACGCTATTCTTTTGTTAATATTGTGTTAAAAATTATGGGGCAAGGGCTGTGATTGGAACGACATATACTCCATCTGGTCTTTGGTATGCTGCATTTGAAAGCCCACAGATAATACCTAGGATTTTCGGTGGTATACTATCTTGTTCCTGCTCCATTTCTTCTTTTAATTTAATTAATTTTTTAGCCGCTACCTCAATTTGATTTGCCCCTAATTTTATTTCAAAGGCACACCAATCACCATCTGGTAATGAAATTACCGCATCAATTTCCCGATTGTTATAATCTTGATAATGGAAAAGTTCTGCTCCAAAAGACTCCGCATAAATTTTTAAATCTCTTTCGCAAAGAGATTCAAATAATAATCCCAATGTATTTAGGTCCTTTAATAAGATTGCTGGTGTTGCTTTTAATAGTGCGCAAGCTAAAGAAGGGTCGGACAAGTGTCTTTTCTCAGCTTGTTTCACTCTTACACGAGAACGAATATTATGGGAAAATGGTTTTTGATTATCAATAAGAAAAAGTCGATTCAACACATCAAGATAACTTGCTATGGTTTCTACTACTAAATTCTCATCATCAACTTCTTTAATATCATCCCTAATTTTTTTATTTGTTACTGTTGTAGACTCTTTTCGTGCAAGAGAACGAAGTAATAATTCCATTTTCTTGCGATCACGCTGAACTCCATCTAATCGATATACATCATCGGTTAAAATAGCATCCAGATATTCCTTTGCCATAAAATGTACTTTGTCTATGGATACCTCCTGATTGGCAGGCCATCCGCCCCTTACAATACAATCAATGATTTGCATTAATTCTACATCGCCTGTTAATATTGGATTCAAATGTCCCTTACATAATTCCTGCAAGGATACTTTACCAGAAGAAATTCCTGTTTCAAACAATGACATAGGACGCATTCTTAGTCTTGCTATCCTTCCAGCTCCACTATGCAAAATTCCTTTATGGTTCGGTATTGCAGAACCAGTCAAAATAAACTGTCCCTTTTGCGAATTTTTATCTACTTCAAATCTCACTGCATCCCACAGTGCTGGTACTTCCTCCCATTCATCAAGCAATCTGGGCTGATCCCCTTGTAACACGATTTGAGGACTTAACTCTGCTAACGCTCTATTTTGAAAATTTCCTGCTGGATCTCCTAAAAAAATCTGACTTTTGCTATGAAAGGAGGATGTCCATGTCTTGCCACACCACTTTGGTCCTTCAATGCAAACCGCTCCGAATGTTTCCAAATATAAATCTATTTTCGAATCAATGATTCTTCGTTTATATAAGTTATTTTTCATAAAGATCTCTCCCATCTACTAATCATAGGATAGTCCAATTAGAGAGATTTGTCAATTTCAACTCGAGAGATTTCGACTTTTCAACTCGAGAGATTTCCAAATTTCAATTCGAGAGATTTTAGCTTTTAGTCATTTTCATCTGATATAGTCCATCACGATTACAATAAAAATATAGTGTTTTTACTCCATTTATTTTAAATCTTGCCTGAGCATTCCCCTCAGGATATAACTTCACGATTTGAAGTCTGTCTGAGGAAAGCGCTGCTATCATAGAAATATAATGCTTCTTTGTCATTTCATGGGCAATTTCTACAAAATATTCATCTTCCACAATGTCGATGGTAACCTGATGTCCATCATCTATCACTTCTGCTTCCAAAGTTGGTAACGTAATTCCATGGCAGGAAACCAAGGTTTCACCCATACTATGAATAACATTTCCACACAGCGGACATACATAAAACTTAGAGCGAAGCATATTCGCTGATACATTGGTGTTTTGAACAGCACTCCCATCCAATAATTCTACCACAGAAACCTGAAAAGTTTCTGCAATGGTTTGCAAAAGGGAAATATCTGGAAATCCTTTCCCATTCTCCCATTTTGAAACTGCCTTATCACTAACATGGATACACTCCGCAAACGCTAATTGCGTCATGGCTCTTTTTTCTCTCAGTGCCTTAATCATGGCACCTGTCACATACTGATCCATAAAATATACCAAACCTTTCTCTATTTCTTGTCTATAACTAGGATAAGGGGGTTACGTTTGAAAGTCTATCTATGCAGCGTAGAGGTGGAAAATGATAACTATTAACTTACATTCAATTATAATGAATTTAATATTATCTCATAATTATCCTGTAAAAAAACATATGTATTTAATAAAAATTGATCCATACTTTTTCTTGTATCATAAAGTTCCTGAATATGTTTCGTTAACGATATGCTTTGTATTTCTATATTTTTTAGTGAATCGTATGCATCATGCCTAATTGATAGAACTTCCTGTATTCGAATATCATTCAATGTGGGTTCAATTAAAAGTTCTTCCATAAACCATAATATATCTGGATAAACAGGTTCAAGCGAATTGGAATCTCCAACTAACTGTTTCCACTTTTCAAAAAAAATCATATGATTAATTTCATGAATCGATGCTCTTAAAAAAATTTCATCAGAAATATTATAGTGAAGCCAATATTGCTTTGTAATTACATTTCTTGGAAATGGGTTATAAATACCTAAGGAACAACTTATGGGGAACCGTATTTTTTCATTAAATTCAAAGAGTTCTACCAAAACATTTAGCGCATCCTCTAATCTCAATTGCACTAACGATTGAAAATGAGCAATTTTAATTT
>CANRGO010000088.1 GCA_947630125.1 uncultured Lachnospiraceae bacterium
CTAATCCATATATGTCAACAGAAACCATAGTTAAAAATTTATTAAGAAAAGGATATCACGTTTCTCTCTTTTCATCAAAAGAAAATGCTGTAGAGTATTTAATAAAGTCTTTCTGCCTCTGTTTTTATTTCTTCCGTAAATGCCATTGCTGAAACTGGAGAAATGGTCAATCTTGATGGCAGTGGAAATCGTATCGCTGGTACATTATTTGGACATCAGAAAGTATATTTTGTAATTGGAAGCAACAAAATAGTACCGACTCTTGAATTAGCAATTGAACGAACCAGAAACACGGCAGCACCTCAAAATGCAAAAAAATTACAATTAAAAACACCCTGCACCATGGAAGGTGGAAGGTGCAAGGTGCTACGATTGCTCAAGTCCAGAGCGAATCTGTAATGCTATGGTTATTTACTTCCAAAAAATGAATGATATGGATATGGAAATCATTTTGGTTCATGAAAATTTAGGATTTTAAAGATTCTATTTCTTTTTATAAGTCAAAAAATAGCCTGCTGCGATTGCCGTAAAGGGAGCAGCCAATACTAAGCCAAATGATCCAACAATCGTATGTACAATTTCTGCTGCTACATATTTATAATTCACAATATTAATAATTGGTGTCCCTTGAGCCATAAAAACCATAAGCAAGGCAATATATCCTCCAGAATAGGCCAAAAGTAGTGTGGTTGTCATAGTCCCCATGGTTGCTTTTCCTATTTGCATTCCTGACTTTGTAGCTTCAAACCAACTTAATTCTGGTCTCTTTTCTAATATTTCATGAACTGCAGCTGTAATATCAACCGATAAATCCATCAATGCTCCAGATGAAGCAATAAAAATACCCGCCATATAAATCTCCGTCAGATTTAGATTTTGATAACCACTATACAGCAAACTTTCAGAAAATGACATGACTGCTCCATGAATATGAAATAACTGGGTACAGAAAATCCCCATGGCACAAGTCACTAAAGTTCCTGCAATAGAACCTACCGAAGCCGCAAGACATCTTTTATCAAACCCAAAGACCAACGCAATAATTAATATGGTTAGTATTATTGTAATGATGGTTCCAATCAAAATTCCATTATAACCTTTTAGACAAAATGGAACCAATACCTTCCAGATAATAAGTATGGTAACAATAAATGATAAGATAGCGCGAATTCCCGTTAACCCCGCAAATATAAATAAGAGTAGGAAAAAAGCTAAGAGTAACCAGATTTCATAGTGAATACGATAATGATCAATCATAGATACAAAATTAACATCTCCTTCATTGCTACTTACCAGTACCAGTGCTTTATCACCAGCCTGAAAAATCTTATCCTGTTCCAGGGAACCACTCAAAAGATTAACTCCTGTATAAACTTCTCCTTTATGTGTCCCTTGCAAAAGCTCTACCACACAAGCTTGGTCGCCCGATTTAACCAAGCCTGTGTCCTTAATATTACTATCATCCACTTCCAGCACCTTTGCAGCCACACGTTCCTGCCCTTCGGGCACAGAAGCTCCTGCTTCTTCAAATCCAGTTGGAAGCAGGAGCAATACTATGATTAAGGCAAAGCATACCATGACCGAAAGCAAGGTTTTTTTCTGTTCATCCCTGTGGGATTGCAGGGGATTCCTTTTTTGTTTTTGTCGATGACTTAGGTATTCCTTAATAAATTGTTTCATAGATTATTTCAATCCCATAATTTGTGCCATTTTTTTATATATGTCCGTATTATCATAAGACCCATTAAACTGTTCTTGTCCATTTCCTGAAGCAAAAACTGCAATTGGAAGTCCGGTATGGGAATATGAAGCAAAATTAATTCCTGATTTATTATTTAATAAATGTGTTACCGTTACTGTAAATGGTGTGTAACTTCCGTATGCAACATATTCTTCCTGAGTTTGTAGAGAATTACCATCTGCATCTACTTCAAATCCACCTGCAAGCGTTATTTCATAAGCTTTTTGAAGTTCACTTAATTCATATTCATTCAGTACAAGTGTTTCTGCACCTTCTACTGTATTAGGCATTAATAGACCAAATAAGCTTGTAACATCTTTCATTGCATCCGTAAAAGAAGTTTGTTTTTCTACATAAGAAGCCACATATTCCTCATCAAACTTTGCATAAGAAATTTTCTGATTTACAATATTATCCAAGTATGTATCATAATTGGTTCCTGCAAATCCAATTGAAAGACCACCCGTTTCATGATCACCAGTTACTATAATCAGCGTTTCATCTGGGTGCGAATTCATGAATTCTATTGCTACCTTAACAGAATCATCAAATGCTAGTACATCCTGAATCGTAGATCCAGCATCATTTGCATGACATGCCCAGTCAATTTTTCCACCTTCAACCATCATGAAAAAGCCTGTTTCATTATCCAAAACTTCAATTCCCTTTTCTACATAGTCTGCCAAAGACCATTCTGAGTCTTCGCGATCAATTTCATAATCCATAGAATCGCTATCAGCAAGGTTTTCTGTAATTGCAATTACTTTCCCTGAGTCTTTTGTCAGTGTTTCTGCTTCTGCCTGTGTCATCACCACTTGATAACCAGCCTCATTTGCAAGTTCATACAAATCAGGCATAGGATTTTCTTTGTCATATCCTGTGGTTTTCTTAAGTGCTCCACCTGCAAAATAATCAAATCCACTTTCGATAAGTTCTACACCAATTTCATAATAATTATTTCTGCTAGGCTGATGCGCATAGAATGCTGCTGGTGTTGCATGATTTATATTAACACTGGAAACAATACCTACTTTATAGCCTAATTGTTCTTTGACCATTTCTGAAATTGTTTTATACTCTTTGGTTAAAGATTCATCCATATTAATCACTCCACTATAGGTTTTAAAACCTGTTGAAAGAGATGTTGCAGTAGATGCTGAATCTGGACAAAAAGATGTGGAATCAAAGGTTGTTGCCGAACCTGCCACAGGAAAATTCATAAAAGATAAATTTACTGAGCCATCTAAAATATCATCGGTTTCTTTTATTGCACCAAGGTAAGATGCAGTTGCCTGAAACTGTGGATAGGTCATCCCATCTCCAATAAATAAGAAAACATATTTTGGGTTTTTCACAACATCTTTTGCAACTGTTGAATCCACAACTGCAGCATTTTCTTCAACTGCTTCTGTTTCTACTGTGATTTCTGCTTCGCTTTTTTTATCCCCATTTGATGCACAACCTGTTAATACACTGAGCGAAAGAACTCCTACTAAACATAATGCTAATAATTTTTTCATTTTTTCCTCCTAAATGATACATTTTATCAACTTGACGAGATTCATTGTATCAACTGGATGTAAAATCAATTACCTTAATTATGTAAAACTTTATTAAATAATTTTTTACATTGACTTTCGTCTATGTCTTATTATATTCTAATTGCAGCAGTGGAAGAATCATGGTACTATTTTCATGCTTAAACATAAATAAAATAAAATATTCTATGCGCTATCCATAGAAACAAAGGAAACTATGACTACATACTTAGGTGAATTTTATGCAATATTAACTGCCCTTTGTTGGGCTATCACATCCATTGCTTTTGAACATGCAGGGAAAAAAATGGGTTCACTCACTCTCAATATCATACGTTTATGGTTTGCCTTTTTTTTCTTAATGATGTTTAATACCATTACCAGAGGTTTACCTTTGCCTTTAGATGCGTCATATGAAACCTGGCTTTGGTTAATTCTTTCTGGCGTGATAGGGCTTTTGATTGGTGACTTGTTTCTATTTGAAGCATTTACTCGAATTGGTGCACGAATTTCCATGCTTATCTTTTCAAGTGTTCCTCCTATGAGTGCCATCCTTGCCTATTTCATTCTGGGTGATCGCATGAAATTTTCACAGATTATTGGAATGTTGGTAACGGTTGCTGGTATTGGTGCCGTTATTTTAACTCGCGGAGACTCCAAAAAACAGAAACTAAAATTTACCCATCCCATTGCTGGTATACTCCTTGCCTTTGGTGGGGCTTTTTGCCAGTCTCTTGGTTATATCGTTGGGAAACTTGGTATGGAAGCAGGAACTACTTCCTATAATCCCTTTGCTTCCACTCAAATACGTGTCATCGCTGCAATTATAGGTTTTATGTTTGTGATTACCTTTCGCCGCAGTTGGGGTAAAGTTTTTACCGCATTTACCTATAAAAAAGCAATTGGACAAACTTTACTTGGTTCTCTCTTTGGACCCTTCCTTGGTGTTTCTTTATCATTGGTTGCTCTTAATTATACAAGCCCAGGTGTTGCCTCAACCCTTACTTCTATAACTCCAATTATATTAATTCCTGTGGCTGTATTTTATCAAAAAGAAAAACTCCACATGAAAGAAATCATGGGAGCCCTGCTTGCAATACTTGGAGTAGCTATTATGTTTATTTAAATAAATATGCATATTTCCTCATTTGATGATAAAGTATTGTTCTTACTCTCTCTCGTTCTGCACTGGTATAACTATTTGCTTCATCTACAATTTTATCGATATCCTTCCTGTTAAAAGAAAAGTGAATGGTATCTCCATATAATTCTTCTGCAGCAAATAATTGCTCGTCAAAATCTCGACTAATTGATTTTCCATGAACTTCTGGAATAAGTGAAAAAACATCTGCCTCCATAGGATTGTCTAATTTTGTATCCGATAGGAGGCTTGCCCCATGATCAAAGATAGGACAAAGCTTATACTCACCTATTTCATTCATTAAAATGGCAATGTTATGCATATGACGATCCTCATTTAAGAAGAACGCATCTAGTGTAAAAAGTTTAGCCAGATAAATACCAAAATTTCTAATTCCAGTATAGCGTTCTACCTGATTTACTAAAAATCTCAATCGTTCTTTCACATCGCTGATTTTCCATATTGATACAGAGAGACTCTGACCATTCAAATTTTTAAATAAACGTTCCAATGTAATAATCTGCCAGCCGGTTTCTAACAGATCCATACTTTTTACACCATGAAATATATTGTTTTTGTATTGAATTTCCTTTGATGAGTGTCGATCCTCATTTTTTAATTGTTGTTCAAACAACTCAACCATAGTTACCTCTCAATCTGTATCCAAAAATCATCCTCAGCCATTCTTCCCTGGGTTTTTTCTATAATTAAAAAAGGATCATAAAATGGCAAATCCAAGTCTTTTAAAATTAGTTTAAGTTTATCTCTGGATTCAGCAAATACTCTAGACTCTAAAAATTCCATGTAATCTTTCATGCTAGGATTTTCATTGATTCCAAAAGCTCGAAACTGTAAATGATCTACAAAATTTTTTATTTTAATAATCTGTTTCGTTTCATCAATATCAATTAAGGTACATTTTTTATTTTTGTACATATACCAAAGTCTGATTGGAAGACTCTTATTTGGTATTACAATTTTATCAATCTCATCAGCTTGATCTTCTAACATTTGTAATAGAAGCACAATAGGTCCTGTAATTTTCCCATCTGACACTTCCCACCGCTCTACCGTTAGCTTCGAACAGCAAATAAGGTTCGCAAATTCCTTTTGTGTAATTCCTAAAAGGCCCCGAACTCTCTTAATTTCCTCTGCTGTTGTATATTCTGGTGTAATAAAATATTTGCTCATATTATTACCTCTACTCTAGAGAACCATCATTTTAATTGTTTGTAAATATATTTTTGCAATCATTTTAATTGTTTTATCTTACTAACTGAACTTCTACTTCTTCTGCCTTCCGTTTAAATCCATATTTTTCATAAATATGAATGGCAGATGTATTTTCAACATCCACTGCCAAAAACCCTTTCACGGCAGCATTTGTAAACCCATATTGAAGAGCTTGTCGAACCAACTTACTACCAATACCAAATCCCTGATATTTCGGATGCACACAGAGTTCACGAAGCCAAAGAGTTGTCCCTTCATTATAAATAGAAACACAACAGAATCCTATGATTTCTGTATCGTTACGTTCCACATGGATATGATTCTCCTGCATCCATTCTACAAACCATTCCTTTGTTTCACCAAAAAAACCACGGCTCGTACCATTGACTGACTTTGATAGCATTTCCAGTTTATAAGAATCAGGTGAGGGGTTCACAAAAGTAATCTGTAAACATTGCTAGTATGGAAAAACCAATTTCTTCAAACACAGGAATTGCTTCTTCTGGAATAAAATGAAGTGCTCCTTTTACCTGATTCTTTTTCAAAAAAGTTACCAATGGTTCCATCTCTAAGGAAACAAATTCAATCACTGGTTCTACTCCTTCATTATTTAGCAATACAATCAAGTCCTCTTGCTCCACAAGACACTCAGCATTTTTCACATCCTCATACTCTGAATAAAACAAGGAATTCCATGGTGTCTGTTCTGCAATCTTTTTTAATTTTATATAAAAATCTTCCGTTATCATCTCTAGTCCACCTTACATGTTTTCTAATTTCTAAAAAAAGGCGTAATATTAATATCCCTCAACTACTATAACTTCACCTTCTTCAGTCGTTGGTGCCTGAAAATGATCATAATACAATGACGCCATTTCATCAGATAACATAATATCATTTTCATGATTTCCATTTCTTTTTCGAATTCGCTCCATAACAACTTCTTTAGGTGTTGTTATGAAATAGATTTTAGGGGTGATGTTATATTTCTTTAGTAATGATATATATTCCATTCTCATTTCCTTGGACCAAAATGAATAATCAAGAACAATATCCCTATTTTGTTCAAGAAGTTCAATTAACTTTTTGTCGAGATAAGTCTTTATATCTTCTTCTATCTCCTTAGGTAAAGGATGCGCATTCAAACCTCGTTTGAATGATTCTTTATCATAGGAAAGAATCGTCATTCCTTTGCTTTCAAATTTCTTAGCAAATGTTGATTTACCTGATCCAGCAGGTCCGCACATTAATATAACGTTACTAGTCGACAACTTATTTGTTTTGTTACTCACAGGCTTATCCTCCATTTACCAACAACTAATATGATCTATTGAGTCATGTTTATTATTTACAAACCTAAACTCATCCTTTTCGCTTTCATTAATATTTTACCACGAAAGGACCTCGATTTTGCCATGATTTTTTCCATTGGAGAAATTTTTATGAGAGATTGATTCGCCTTTTTTTCAGTTATGCGATGAATTCTTCCATTTTTTACCAGTTCTTCGCCAGCTTTTACATATGCTTTATATATTTCAACTAGTTGTGGAAATTGATTTGAGATTTCGCGGTTTAAATTCCACCCTAATGAAAGTTTACTACTTTCATCTGTTTTCAATCGCTTATAGTCTTTGATAATATAAAGTTTGAATTCTGCAGAAATCCAGCCTCTTTTTTAAACCCGTCGAATTCGACGGGTTTAAAATCGGAGTTATGTAGACTTTCCCATAAACCTTAAAATTCAATCGTATCTCTGTTCCTCATCCAATTTTTGATAACATCATTTGGTTCATCGCTTTTGTAACGTGCAATATCCGTTAACGAAATAAATTCATTTTGAAAGTCTTCAGAATAAATCGAGATCTCCATTCCTTTAGCATGAAGGGTTTCTTTAACTGATTTTTTAGTCATAGACTAAACCTCCTTGGTTAAAAATAGAATAAATTCTCATTAGTATAAATCCAAGCTTAAATAGCCAAAGTCTTTATCTGAGTTAATCTCACGATAATGAAGTTCCGGTGTATCCTCTATGGTAATCACTCTTTCACCTGCTGAAATATATTGAGAGAAGAATTTTATCCCTTCTGTCTTTCCAACTCTCGGTTCTCCACAGAACACAAAATTCATACGTGCTTTCACACAGTTTGTAAGTAGCTCCAATATCTCCTTACTACAATATCGCTCCGTAATCATACTCTCCTCAGTCATTCGTACTATAGGAAGTGTCTTTCTGATACAAACTGATCGACCTGAAATCGCAGACGATTCATGGACAATGCTGATTCTAAGCGTTTCTGTATCCGCTTCTAACAGATTTTCCACCTTATTAAAAGCCTTACTTACGTTGTTGGCAATATAATGGCTGAACTTCTCGATAAACTTTCTTGTAACACCATGTTCCTCCACTTTGGTTCTTTCATTTTCAGTATTAGTAATCCATAGGTCTCTGCCATTGAAATCAATATCTGTGATTTCATCATCTTGCACATAGGACCAAAGTGGACCAAAGTGTGCGGGTACCAATTCCCTTTTTGTATTACGTTCTATAAAACTCCTTTCCAAGAGGGGAACTTATCCCCTCTCTGTGTAATTTTTTCGATAAACTATCTGATCTTGCTAGATTAGCCTGTAATCGTACTAGCTGCTCTGTTAAAGAAGCTGTCGATCAGGTTCTTAAAGGAATTTGCTACTACTCCATCTGTTGCTAAAAGCATCACGATGATGGCTACTAATGCGCTGATTGCTACTGCTGCAATAATTACTGATCCATACTGTTCAAAAATCTCTTTCATATAACATCCTCCAAATACATATGTTTTGAGCAACAAAATAGACAGTACCAAACTGGCCTGTCTATTTTTAAGTTACTATTCAATGAGTTCATTTTTCAATCCATATAAAAATGGATTAGCAGACTGTTCGCTTACCATCCACTTTTTCAAATTGACTTATTAAGTTTTCACGTGATATCCCTAGTTTTCAGCTCTATCCCGCTATTTCTCCTTTCATTCCATTCAATATTCAATATATAGAAACTCCCATAAATACTATTTATAGATACCATAAGTCTTATTTGTATCCTGAATATAAATGATACCCTTTCCCGGTTCATCAACATTCAATGCTTCTCTAATGGAAGCTACAATTGCTTCCGTCATACTTATTTCCGAAAGAATAATTACAATTTCTTTTTCTGGTTCAATATCCATAGAAAAGAGTTTACTTGTTTCATGTATACCCGAACCTCTTCCGTTTACAATCGTACCACCTTTTGATCCTGCTTTGCTTGCTGCTTCAATAACATCTTCTGCTTTCCCTTTATCAACAATACTTGTAATCACTTGATACATTGTAATATCTTCACCTCCTTCATTTTTCACATAATCACATTTATAGCTCCTTGTTCCTGCCGCAGCACAAATTGAAGTTGTAAATGCTATGCCATGGTTTGGTTTGTCAAATTTATATTCATGATTCATTAATTCTAACGCTTGATATGCTGTTTCTTTATCAGCAACCATATATAATATTTCTTTTCTTATATCAGAAAGACCTATATAATCCCAAATTTTGTTTTGCACAGTTCCTTT
>CANRGO010000089.1 GCA_947630125.1 uncultured Lachnospiraceae bacterium
AACTTGCGATGTTCATTTTCTGGACCCGGAAGATGAAGTATATAGAAGAATCATAATGACAGGAAAGGGCTTTAAAGATGCCGATGATCAAGCACCGTTGTTTCTTCGAAACACAGAAGAGATGTTACAGGAGTTTTCTTATTTGGGAAGTGATAAAGCAGAAGAAGTGGTAGTTACAAACACCAATCTAATTGCAAGTCAAATAGAATCTATTTCTCCTGTTAGACCAGATAAATGTCCTCCTGTTATAGAGGAAAGTGATAAAAAATTAAGAGAAATCTGTTATAACAAAGCCCATGAATTGTACGGAGATCCGCTTCCTGAAGTTGTAGAAAAAAGACTGGAAAAAGAGTTAAATTCTATTATTAGTAATGGTTTTGCAGTTATGTATATTATTTCGCAAAAACTGGTATGGAAATCTATGGAAGATGGCTATTTGGTTGGATCCAGAGGATCGGTTGGATCGTCTTTTGTAGCAACAATGGCAGGAATAACAGAAGTAAATCCATTGAGTCCTCACTATTATTGCCCAAACTGTCATTACAGTGATTTTACTTCTGAAGAGGTTAGAGCATATGCAGGCAGAACAGGAATTGATATGCCTGATAAAGAGTGCCCTGAATGTGGGACACGTCTAAAAAAAGATGGTTTCGACATACCATTTGAAACATTTTTGGGATTTAAAGGTGATAAAGAACCGGATATCGATTTAAATTTCTCGGGAGAATATCAATCAAAAGCTCATAAGTATACAGAAGTAATTTTTGGAGCAGGTCAAACCTTCCGAGCTGGAACAATAGGAACGTTGGCTGATAAAACTGCTTTTGGCTATGTTAAGAATTACTATGAAGAACGCGGCATAAGAAAAAGGACATGTGAAATTAACCGTATCGTGTCTGGTTGTACAGGCATTCGTAGAACCACTGGGCAGCATCCAGGGGGGATTATTGTGTTACCTTTGGGAGAAGAAATCAATCAGTTTACACCAGTACAGCATCCAGCAAATGATATGACAACTGATATTATAACAACCCACTTTGATTATCATTCCATTGACCATAATCTTCTAAAACTGGATATATTAGGGCATGACGATCCTACCATGATTAGAATGTTACAAGATTTAACAGGTATTAATCCAGTTGAAATACCCTTAGATGATCCGGTTATTATGTCTCTATTTCAAAATACTGAAGCATTAAATATTACACCAGATCAAATCGGAGGTTGCCCTGTCGGTTCCTTAGGAATACCTGAATTTGGAACAGATTTTGTTATTCAAATGTTACTTGATACAAAGCCTAAAAGTTTTTCTGATCTTGTTCGTATATCTGGACTATCGCACGGAACTGACGTGTGGCTTGGTAATGCACAGACACTGATTGAAGAAGGGAAGGCTACAATATCCACTGCAATTTGTACTCGTGATGATATTATGACATATTTAATTCAAATGGGTGTTGAAAGCTCGCTATCATTTACAATTATGGAATCAGTTCGTAAAGGAAAAGGATTAAAACCAGAATGGGAAGCCGCTATGGAAGAACAGGGCGTACCTGAATGGTATATTTGGTCCTGTAAGAAAATACAGTATATGTTTCCCAAAGCCCATGCAGCGGCATATGTTATGATGGCCTGGCGTATTGCATATTGTAAGGTTAATTATCCAATCGCATACTATACATCTTATTTTAGTATACGTGCATCTGCATTTTCTTATGAAATTATGTGTCAGGGTCAGAAGCACTTGGAGACAGTTTTAGCAGATTTCAAAAAGCGTTTCGATGATTTGTCAAAAAAAGAACAGGATACCTATAAAGATATGCGTATTGTTCAGGAAATGTATGCAAGAGGTTTTGCGTTTGAACCTATTGATATTTTTCTTGCAAAGGCCAGAAGTTTTCAAATTATCAATGGAAAGATTATGCCCTCTTTAAATAGCATAGAAGGGCTAGGGGAAAAAGCGGCAGATGCAATAGTGGAAGCTGCTAAGGATGGCCCGTTTTTAAGTAAAGACGATTTCCGAAATCGTACAAAAGTAAGTAAAACAGTAATTGAATTAATGGATTCATTGAATTTGCTTGGAAATATGCCTGAAAGTAATCAGATTAGTTTATTTGATTTTATGTAAGAACAAAAAAAGAACATCTGCATAATTGCAGATGTTCTTTTTTAGCAGCTCGTACGGGAATCGAACCCGTGTTTCCGCCGTGAGAGGGCAGCGTCTTGACCGCTTGACTAACGAGCCATATTAAAAAGTCCTTGATTATCATATTATGATTAGTAGAAAAAAGCAAGTATTTTTTTGTTATTATTATCATGATAGAATTTAAGGGCTAAATTCATAAAGAGTTTAAAAAGTAAATCTTAAATAACACGAAAATATGGATTGATAAAAAAGTAACAGTTGACTTTCTATGTAGGATGTATTACATTTTTATTAGAAAATACATTTGTATAAGTCAAAAATACAAGAAATATACTTTGTATGAACCACAAAACGTGGTAGATAGGAGGAATATATGAGTCACTACGCATTATCAGAAACAGAAATGGAAATTATGGAAGTTCTTTGGAAGAATAACAGACCAATGCCTTCAAGAGAATTATTAGAACACTTTAACAAAGTTGAGGGTAAAGATTGGAAAAAACAAACACTTAATACATTCTTTATTCGTATGATTCAAAAAGGTGCATTAAAGAGCGAAAGAAAAGAAACTTATTGTTTATACTCACCAATCTACAAACGTGAAGAATATGAACAAATGAGAGCACAGAACCTTTTGAATACCATGTATGGTGGAAAGTTAAAGAACTTTATTCTTGCTTTGTCAGGCGGTAAAAAAATTAGTAAAGAAGATGCAGCTGAATTAAAGAAATTACTCGATTAACTTAACAGGAGTATTCCATGAACGTTCTTTTGACAATGACTTTTGCAGGCAGCCTCATGATGGCTGTGTATATCTTGCTTCGATTGGTTTTGGATGAAAAATTTTATCCAACCTTGCGCCATGTTTGTTTAAGCATTTCCATGGTTTACTTTTTGATACCTTTTCCACTTTTTTGGGAAGGGTATCAACGCTTTTTGAAAGAAAAGTTAGGTATACAAACTAGATTTAGTCAATTGATTCAAGAAGGTTCACAAATACAGATAAAACTTACAAATATCATGGAGTTAACAAATAAGGGTAGAATTGTATATATCCAAAACAAAAACTTGCTATTGTTTTTGTTTTTTACAATCGTGCTTGCTTTTATTGTATTTGACCGTCAACTACGTGGTTATTTAAAAGCTAGAAAATTAGTTTTAAAAGATTCAGTTGTTGTAACAGATTCTGAACTTCTTTTACTATTTGAAAAATGTAAAGCCCAGGTGGGGGTTAAGCAAAAGGTTTCACTGCATAAGTGGGACCAGAAAGCTTCACCCTTTACTATGGGTATTTTTAAACCCTGTATTGTTGTAACGGAGTATCCTTTGACACATCAAGATTATGAAATGATTTTTTTACATGAATTGTATCACATAAAGAATCATGACGTTTTTAAAAAAATTCTTGTGCTAATTACCATGGCTATGAATTGGTATAATCCTATTGTCTATTTTCTTAGAAACGAAATGAATTTGGTGTTTGAATTAATATGTGACGAAAGTCTTCTGAAAGATAAGGATATGAAGTTTTGCAGACGTTACGGAAGTTTTATTATTGATATGGCCACTGAAAATTTTGAACAATCCCCTAATTTATCAGCTGCAATGAGTAAACCAGGCAAAGAGATGAAACATCGTTTAAAAACAGCATTTTCCGAACAAAAGAAAAATAAAAGGTTGTTTTTTGTTCTTATGATTTTTTTGGGTGTCATAGGATGTTTTAATTCTATTACGATATTAGCATATGAACCGATTCAAAAAGTCTTCACATTGGAAAATGATACGATTTACGGAGAAAGTAATTATTTGATCACCCAAGACCCCAATCTATATGAAAATATCAAAGACATTGTATTTGATTTTGATAAAACTTATAATTCAGTAATTGAAAGTAATGTATCGATAGAGATTTGTTTCCAAGATTCGATAGGAAATCAGTATGAAGTTCTAAGCGTGATGCAGTTAGATAATCAAAATATTAATATAGAACAATTAAAATCAAATAAGGATTATTTGGAAGGTTATTACATCAAACATATACCAGGAACTGATGATAGCTGTGAAATTATTGCATATAAGGGGATTTATAGTGTTATAGAAAAGAAAATCCTGGTAAACGAACTTTATAGTCGAACAGTATATTTTGATTGTTTTCATGGTAAATAAAAAATAAGATAGAAGAGAATATAGACAAATGCTGGAAAAAGAGGAAGTAACATTTGAAGAATTTCTTGATTTGGAAGGAAATGTGTACAAAGTCAAGGGAGTTTCACAGGACAAGGTTATGACAATGGATTCGCATACCCACAATTATGTAAAGGGCTATTTTAAAAGACATACCTTAAAGACTGATGGAGGCTGTGTTGTTGCGACTTATAATGCACAAATTTGCACCATATGTGGAACTGTTCTTGTGGGAACACTGTATTCAACTTCCACATATACTGTTTGCCCTCACTAATTTATTGTTTAACAGTATAGTAAGGATTATATAAAACCCTTGCGTTTCTTTAGAAATGGTGTTATGATTGTCAAAGATAATATAGGATTACAGCATGAGAGTGGACTTAGCGGTCCACTCTTGTTTTATGAAATCCAGTAAAAAGTGAAACAAACCTTGATTTTATGGTATTTTGAAAGGAATGGTGGACAATGTCAAAAAGAGACACCTATGAGGCTCGTACAGAAGAATTGTTGATTCCAATTTGTAAACAAGCCAATGTCAATATTTATGATGTGGAATATGTAAAAGAAGCAGGACAGTGGTATTTGAGAGTGTATCTTGACAAAGAGGAAGGTGTTACGATCAATGATTGTGAAGTAGTAAGCCGTGCGTTATCTGAAAAAATGGATGTTCTAGACTTTATTGATGATGCATATATATTGGAAGTAAGTAGTCCAGGCCTTGGAAGAACTTTGAAAAAAGATAAACATTTGGAACAAAGCTTAGGTGAAGAGGTAGAATTAAAGACCTATAAACCTATTGAGAAGCAAAAAGAGTTTGTAGGCATTTTAAATGCTTTTGATGCAGATACAGTAACGATTGAAACAGAGCAGGGAAATAGAACATTTCAAAGAGCAGACCTTGCCTTAATCAGATTAACATTTGACTTTTAGGAGGATAACGGAAAATGAATAAAGAATTAATGGAAGCATTGGATATTTTAGAGAAGGAAAAGGAAATTAGTAAAGAAACATTATTTGAAGCTATTGAAAATTCCTTAATTACCGCCTGCAAAAATCATTTTGGAAAATCTGATAACGTCAAAGTTGAGATTAATCGTGAAACCTGTGATTTTTTATGCTATGCTGAAAAAGAAGTGGTTGAAGTTGTGGAAGATGATTTGCTACAAATTACGGAAGAAGAAGCAAAAAAACTTTCAAAAAAAGCAAAACTTGGGGACGTCTTAAATGTTGAGATTAAATCCAAAGAGTTTGGTCGTATTGCTACACAGAATGCAAAAAATGTAATTCTACAAAAAATTCGAGAAGAAGAAAGAAGCGTTATTTACAATAATTATTTCGAAAAAGAAAAAGATGTAGTTACAGGAATTGTACAGCGTTATGTTGGGAAAAATATTAGTATAAATTTAGGAAAAGCTGATGCATTGCTTAATGAAACCGAGCAAGTCAAAGGAGAAGTCTTTAGTCCAACAGAAAGAATTAAAGTTTATATTTTGGAAGTTAAAAACACACCTAAGGGACCAAGAATCCTTGTAAGCCGTACGCACCCAGAACTTGTGAAACGATTATTTGAATCAGAAGTAACGGAAATCAAAGATGGAACCGTAGAAATCATGAGCATTGCAAGGGAAGCAGGTAGCAGAACTAAAATAGCTGTATTTTCTAATGATCCAAATGTAGATGCGGTAGGTGCTTGTGTAGGTGTGAATGGAACTCGTGTAAATTCAATTGTTCAAGAATTACGCGGAGAAAAAATAGATATCGTGAACTGGGATGAAAATCCAGGTAACTTAATTCAAAATGCATTATCACCTGCAAAAATTGTTGCTGTATTTGCGGATCCAGAAGAACGTACTGCGAAAGTAGTTGTTCCTGATTATCAATTATCTCTTGCAATTGGTAAAGAAGGTCAAAATGCAAGATTGGCAGCAAGGCTGACGGGCTATAAAATCGATATAAAGAATGAAACACAAGCAAAAGATGCACCAGGGTTCCGCTACGAAGATTATATGGATGAATTCGAAGACGAATATGAAGAAGAGACTCTAGAAGATGTAGTTTTAGAGGAACAGACAGAAGAAGTTACAGAATAAATTCACAAATAGTGAGGTTATTACATGAATAAAAAAATTCCATTAAGGCAATGTGTTGGATGTGGAGAAATGAAAAGTAAAAAAGATATGCTTCGCATTTTGAAAACAGCAGATACCAATGAAATTGTCCTTGACGTTAGTGGTAAAAAAAATGGCAGGGGAGCTTACATCTGCAGAAATAGAGATTGTTTGATGAAAGCAATACGTAATAAAGGATTGGAGCGATCCATAAAAACGGGTATTCCCCAAGAGGTATATCTCAGCTTGGAAAAGGAGTTTGATCAGATTGACAAAGAATAAAATATATTCCATGCTAGGTTTAGCAGCCAAATCCAGGAACGTAGTTAGTGGAGAGTTTTCTTCCGAGCGTAAGGTAAAAGAGGGTGTTGCCCGCTTAGTAATCGTTGGAGAGGATGCATCAGATAATACAAAAAAGAAATTTGCTAACATGTGTGAATTTTATCATGTTCCATTTTATGTATTTGGAACAAAAGAAGAATTAGGTCACTCGATGGGTAAAGAGATGAGATCATCCCTCGCAATTACAGATGAAGGATTTGCCAAATCCATTATCCGTAATTTGGAAGAAGCTTAAAAGGATACGGAGGTAGTAAAAATGGCGAAAATGAAGGTGCATGAGCTTGCAAAAGAGCTTAATATACAAAGTAAAGATGTACTTACTTTCTTACAGGGAGCAGGAGTTGAGGTAAAAGCAGCACAAAGTTCTTTGGAAGATGATATGGTTAACAAAGTCAGAGGGAAATTTGCTGGTGGCGGAAACAAGAAAAACGAAGAAAAAGAAATCAAATCTCAAGGGATAACAGGTGAAAAATTGGAAGAACATGATAACGAAATCCATAAGAAGAAAAAAAATATTATTTTTGTAAGTAATCCTTACAATAGTAAGATGGCGGGTACAACTAACCAGAAACCACAAACACAAACCAATTCTAATAATCAAAAGGGTAGTTCGACAAGTAGTGGTTCTTCTAACAATCAGTATAAACCTGCAAATAATCAACAGGTTGTAAATAGACCTTTAATTAAACCAATAACTCCTCCATCTCAACCTACGGCATCTAATATAATCAGAGGCAGCCAGACAACATCAGCTCCTGCTTCTGCAAAAACTACAAGCGAAGTTGCAAAAGAAACAAGTGCTGTACAGCCAAAGATTGAACAATCTATTGGAAAACAAGTTGTTACAGATAAAGCAATGGAAACAGTTGTTGTAAAAAGTGAAGATCAAAAGACAGCTGCTACAGAAACAGTGAAACATACAGAGACATCTGCACCTGCAAGAAGTCAGTCAAGCAATTCCAATTATCAGGGACAACGTCCACAGGGAACAGGCTATCAAGGAAACAATTCCAATTATCAGGGACAGCGTCCACAGGGAAACAATTCCAATTATCAGGGACAACGTCCACAGGGAACAGGCTACCAGGGAAATAATTCCAATTATCAGGGACAGCGTCCACAGGGAACAGGCTACCAGGGAAACAATTCCAATTATCAGGGACAGCGTCCACAGGGAACAGGCTACCAGGGCAATAATTCCAACTATCAGGGACAACGTCCACAGGGAACAGGCTACCAGGGCAATAATTCCAACTATCAGGGACAGCGTCCACAGGGAACAGGCTATCAAGGTACAAATTCGAATTATCAGGGACAGCGTCCACAGGGAACAGGCTACCAGGGAAATAATTCCAATTATCAGGGACAACGTCCACAGGGAACAGGCTATCAAGGCAATAATTCCAATTATCAGGGAAAGCGTCCACAGGGAACCGGCTATCAAGGTACAAATTCCAATTACCAAGGACAGCGTCCACAGGGAACTGGTTATCAAGGGAATAATACGGGCGGATATCAGGGAAGAAATGCTGGTACAACTGGTGCACCAGGGCAAAATCGTACCTATGGACAAAAGCCTTATACCCAAGGTTCAGGTTATTTCCAAAGAGGTGGAACAGCCTTTGGTGGAAATAAAGACAAAGATGATGATGTAAGAGAAAACAGATTTGCAAAGAAAACACCAGTTAAATCAGATGGTCCTTCTCTTGGAATTGAAAAGCATAGAGATGATGAAAAAAGGCGTATTAGTCAGGAAAAAGATAAACGTAACAAAAAAGATCTTATTTATGAAGAAAAAGTTGGCGCGTTAAATAAAAATAAAGCTGGTCGTTTTATTAAACCTGAAAAGAAACAAGAAGCGACTGAAGAACAAATCAAAGTTATTGTTATTCCTGAATTGTTAACAATTAAAGAACTTTCGGAAAAAATGAAACTGCAACCTTCTGCTATTGTTAAGAAATTATTCTTAAAAGGTCAAATTGTAACAGTGAACCAGGAGATTTCATATGAAGATGCAGAAAATATCGCAATTGAATATGATATCATCTGCGAGAAAGAAGCAAAAATTGACGTAATTGAAGAATTGCTTAAAGAAGATGATGAAAATCAGGAAGAAATGATGCAAAGACCTCCAGTAATTTGTGTTATGGGTCACGTTGATCATGGTAAAACTTCTTTGTTAGATGCGATTCGAAAAACAAATGTTACAGACAAAGAATCTGGTGGTATCACACAGCATATAGGTGCTTACACGGTATCAATAAACAATAAAAAAATC
>CANRGO010000090.1 GCA_947630125.1 uncultured Lachnospiraceae bacterium
ACAATATACGCCAAGACAGGCAAGAGAATCCAAGAAGATATTTTGCAGGATTTTATTCTGGGAAAGGAATTAATTTTTCCTGATGCTGTGTTAAAGATTTATTCTTAAAAAGTTTGCGTGTTGTGTATAAATGCGTATAATTTTCGTCAAAGTCATGATACAGAGAGTCTCTCTCTTTTTCGTTATGAAGAAGAGAGATTATTTTTTTGTATTTTTTTCGTGTATGTATCATAGTTGCATGTTCTGTTGAAGAACGAAACCATCTTAAAAAATGATAATAGGTAATTGCAGCAAAAATAAAATTAAGAACACCGGTCACTTCTGAAAAAATATCCGTTGGGATAGGTGCGAAAGGGATATTCCAAGAAGGTGGAGCATTATGAAAAGGGATATTTGAATAATAACATAGTAGTTTTGTTGCATGGCACCATGCACCTTCCCAAATTCCAATAACGATAAAGAAGAAAATGGTGACCTGCATACTGATGATCATTTTCAATATTCGATATGGGAAAAAGTAGTAAATCAGCAACGCAAAGATGCAGATGGTTGTTGGGATGATTGCGGTATAAGCAAATTTGGCTCTCCAAGGTGTGTCATATAAGTAACCAGTATAAACATGATGAATTGCTGTAATTAGCCATGTTAAAAATATCCAGATACCAAGTACATAAAAAGATTTTTTCATAGTATTCTCCATTCAACGTTAATTTAATGAACTAAAGTTCAATAAGTTGATTCTATCATGTGTATTTATTGATGTCAACAAATAATGAAATAAAGTTCAATAAATATTGAAATAAAGTTCGAAATAATTGAAAAAAAAGTAATTGTGTGTTAAAACTAAAGGATAGATTAATTGTTTTATGGAGACATTGTACTTATTGAATAAAAGGAGTTTTAGATATGAGCCATACGCCTCAGGAAATCAGAAAGATGGAAACACGAAAAAAGTTGTTGGATGCTGGAATCACATTATTTTCAGCAAATGGTTATTATAAAACAAATTCTAAGGAAATTGCAAAACTGGCAGGTGTATCCATTGGTAGTTTCTATTCCTATTTTGAAGATAAGAAAATTTTATTAAAGGAAATTTTGAATTATTATATTGACCAAACAATGTCTTTAGAAGAGAATCAAGATGAGAAATCACAGATAAAAGAAATGGACTATGACTTGTTTGTGCGTAATATGATACTCAGACATGAATTTTCAGAAGGTTTTTTTCAACAAGTAACATTACTTGCCAATACAGATGAAGAGATTGAAAAGATTTATTCAGACTACAGAAGTCGACTTTTAAAACAAATAGATACAATGTTGATCCAGCATCGTGATGATTTATCTGAGTCAGAGATTTCAGCGATTAGTATCATTTTATACTCAGCCACGGAAGGTGCGATTCACAAGATTAAATTTCATCGAGAGAATGTTGAGGAAGAAATTTTAATACAGCAACTAATTCATTTGTTCAAACATTATATGATTAAAACAACATAGGAGTATAAAAAATGAACCCATATTTAAACTGTCCCCAAATAGAAACCGAACATTTTCTAATTAGACTTATCACAGAATCAGATTATGAATCCCTGTTTGGCTGTTACCATGACAAAAAGGCTGTTGAATTTATGAACGATGATAATTGTGATTTTGGTTTTTATGTTGAAACTGAACAAAAGATGCAAGAAACCATATATTACTGGCTAGAATTTTACAAAAAACAATATTTCGTTCGTTTTTCCATAGTTGACAAAAAGACTGGAAAGGCCATTGGAACAATAGAGGGTTTTGCTGGTGAAACAGGTGTTTTAAGGGTAGATATAAACAGCGATTTTGAAAAGGTATCCTATTTAACAGAACTGTTTGAGTTTGCTAAGGAATATTTTCATGAGATGTTTGGTAATCAAGAGCTGGTTACAAAGGCCATCCCGAAAGCAGAGGAACGTAGAAAAGCACTAGAGATGTGTAACTGGGATTTCATTGGTTCGTTCAGAAACTATCCTGATTATTATAGGATGAAACTTTCATAAATGAATTGGCTATTTTTCAACGGATCAGGAAATATTTAAAAAATTGTTGACATGTGCAATATTATGCACATATAATAACTATAATTAAAGGAGTACAAAATGGCTGAAAAAAGACCGGATTTGCATCAGGTAGATGCGCTTTTTAATGATGTGATCTTTAAGGTTTTATCGAATCCAATCAGAATTGAAATCTTAAAAATATTAGCAGTCAAGGGTCCTTCAGATATTCAGACCATTGCAGATCATTTTATGAAACATCGATCTGTAATTTCAAAGCATTTAAAACAAATGTATGAAGCTGGAATTATTATAAAAACAATAGAATCCAGAAATACAATATATCAGGTGGATGGGATGGAGTTTTTACATAAATTAGAAGCTGTGGTAAGTGATTTGAAATCGATTCTGGCCTATAGTTGTGAAGAATTATATGATACTTTATATCAAGAAAAGTCAAATTATAGGGAGTATTTGGAGAAAGAAAGCAAATAAGCGAATTTGCTTTTTTTTACAACTGACATGTGCAATATATTGCACATATAAAACAAAAATAAAAGGTAGAAGGAGTTTAAAATGAAAGTAAATTTGTATTATTTCTCAGGAACAGGAAATTCGTTGTTTATTGCTAAAACAATTCAAGAGGGTATCGTAAAAGAACATGATTTTGAAAAAGGCGTTTTGGAGGGTGTAGGTCCAATGGTATCTATTTTTCTATGCAAACTATGGAGAAACCCTTGGTAATGCTCTACACAATATGAATCAACTATTTGAACCTGGTCAGGTTGGAGGTAATTATGAAGTAGCTTTACCAGATAATAGCATTATTTTTGAAACCAAGAAAGAAAAAATACCTGGAATGCTTGAAGCCGGGGAAGCAACCATTCAAGCACAAGCAATCGATATTTATCATAGAACAATTACCCAACAATCACACTATCATTTGGGCTATCACCTGGTGTCCAACGTCATGAAGCCTGTGGCTAAACATGGATTGGGATTCTATAAAATGAAGGTGAACCCAAAAAGTTGTAATGGTTGTGGTCTCTGTGAAAAAGTATGTCCTATGAAAAACATCCATTTAGAGGAAAACCAGAATCTTTTAAAAACCCCTGTCTTTGATAAAAACTGTGAATCCTGTTTTTCTTGTTTACATAATTGTCCAAAAGAAGCGATTACTTACCCTGGGATGAGTAAGAAAAAGAGAGATTATCAATATAGACATCCCAAGGTTCATGTCAAGGAATTGATGAACAATTAATCTTACTTATCTACTTTTGATAAGGCTCATAACTTCATCCAAATCTGGTAGATTATTTGTGATTGGATATTTGGTAAGAGCGCATCCGGCTAATGCACTTGCAAAGTCAACGGTTTCGGAATCACTCAATCCTTTTAAAAGTCCATAAATGCATCCGGTTCGAAAAGAATCCCCGGCGCTTAAGGTTGATTTTACTTGAACCTGGAATGGTTGGGCAGTGCCTTGCATGTCACCACGTCCATAATAAATAGTTTTAGAACCAAATGTAAAAATAGTAAGACCTTTTGAATGTCTGGTGTAACGTGTCAAAAGATCTAAAATGTCAGTTTGAACAAGCTCGGAATACTGATCCTTTAGATAACAGGAAGAGATTACATTGATGGAACTTTTTTCATGCAAAGGGCTGTCGTAAGGACAGTCATATGTTACATATGGTATGTTATGCAGATCGCAAAGTCTAACAGCTTCCTCCATGTGTTTGATGAAACAGATACAGATAAAATAAGGCTGTATAAATTATTTCGTCGTTGCAATCTTTATTACTACATTGTATAGTCTAGTAGTATGAAAAGCAATGAAAGAATCGAAATTTTAAAAATGATACAAAACACTGGAGGACATAATAAATGGAACTGTGGGATGCATATAAACCAGATGGTACACTTGCAGGCGGGACCTTAATAAGAGGTGAAAAGATTCCAGAGGGTCTTTGCCATGGAGTCTCTGAAGTATTTGTGATGCATGAAGATGGAAGTATTCTTTTGATGCAAAGGGATTTTAACAAGCCTAATTACCCAGGATGTTGGGAAAGTGGTGCAGGTGGTGCGGTAAAAAAAGGTGAAAGTTTTGAACTGGCAGCAAGAAGAGAGTTGTTAGAGGAAACTGGAATCTTGGCTGGAGAGTTGGAACTTATTTATAAATCCTTTGCACCTACCACTATTTACTTTGGGTATTTCTGTAAAACAAATATTGCTAAGGATTCCATTTACTTACAAGTAGGTGAAACCATTGATTATCGGTGGGTGAGTCAGGCCGAGTTTTTAGAGTTTTATGAGTCGGATATATTTTCTGGTTCATTAAAACTTAGATTACAGGAATTTGTAAAAAATAAATTTGTTTTTGAGAAAGACTGTTGCTTTACAAGAGGAGAATTTTGGTTTCGCTATCGTGTAGGTGCCATCATTATCGAAGATGATTGTGTGCTGATGGCAAGAAATGATATGGATGACTATTATTACAGTATAGGTGGTGGCGTTCATATGGGTGAAACATCAGAACAGGCGGTATTAAGAGAGGTACTTGAAGAAACGGGGATTCCATATGAAATAGATCGACTTGCATTTGTTCATGAAAACTTGTTTCATGGAGATGGATCTTTGGGTGATAAGGAATGTCATGTGATAGAATTCTACTATGTTATGAAGTCAGCAGGGTATAAAAAAATAGAGCATCAAAGTTCAAATAGTACCGTATTTGGAGGATTGCCAGAATATTTATACTGGATTCCCATAGTGGAACTAAAAAATCTAAAAGCTTTTCCCTTATTTTTTAAGGATAAGTTATTGAATCTGCCAGAAATCTTGGAACATCTAATTTCTGATGAGCGGATGATTCGGTGAAAGTAATTTTAAAGAATATCGTTTGACATTTCAAAATGACTGCTGTAGTATAAAAGAAAACTTTAGGAGAACGCAAATGAATCAGAATTTACATGGATCAGCCTATTTGTATATGGATATGTATGAAGGACGTATTTGCTTATAACATAAACCCTAAACAGGTGCACGGTTATAAGAGATAGGTCTTATATGTCTGTGCATCATTTGGAATGAAAAGGTTGATTCTTGTTGGTATTTGAACTTCTAACCATACAATTTCTAAAATGAAATCGCAACAGACATAATAAGATGTTTGCTGCGATTTTTTTAATGGTCAAAACAAAAAAATTGAATGAACTGGTAGATCGAGGAGGATGTATGGAAAAAGAAGTGCGATTGATATTGGCAACAGAAGAGGATGCACCATTATTGCATCAAATAAAATATGTATCTTTTTTATCGATTTATGAAAAGTATAAGGATGAGGAAACCAGTCCTGTTAAGGAATCCTTAGAAAAGGTCATCAAATGTATTCAGTTGGAAAAAAGTGACTACTATATAATTCAATTTCATGACGAGTCTGTTGGGGGAGTTCGAGTTGTGGAAAGACAAAGTGGACTATTTCACATCGGGCCAATTTTTATCTTACCTGAATTTCAATATCAGGGAATTGGCTTTCGTGTAATGAACTTGATTTTTAATGCTTATCCACAGGCTATTACCTGGATACTCAATACAATTTTGGAAGAGAAAGGCAATTGTTATTTTTATGAAAAATGTGGATTTGTAAGAACTGGAAAGTGTAAAGCCAATACAGAATCCATGACATTAGTGGATTATGAAAAATGTATGGTAACAATTAGCAGATTTCAAGAAACAGATGCCGAAGAAGTTGCGAACTTAATCATTCGAAACTTTAAAGAAGTAAATTCCAGGGATTATAGCCCAGAAGCAATTGATAATCTGGTAAAAAGTCATGATGCAGTATGGGTCAAAGGAGTAGCTTCCTATGCGAATATGTACGTTTTTCGTTTTGAGGAAAAAATAATAGGGGTTGGCTCCATATCAAGTTATTGGGGGAGTGAAACAGAAAGTATTTTACTTACGATTTTTGTTTTACCAGAATTTCATGGAAAAGGAATTGGTCGAAGGATTATTAGAACCCTTGAACAAGATGAATTATTTAAACAAGCTGTTCGAGTGGAAATACCTGCCTCTATAACAGCAGTAGAATTTTACCAAAAATATGGATATCAGTTTAAACAGGGTCTAAAGCAGCTGGATGAGGAAGGTTTGTATCGACTGGAAAAATTTAGATAAAAACCATTTTATTCTCAAAAGGGATACATTTACAAGTTTGCTTTACAATGATAAACTGAATAAGAGATGGCAATTTTTATGAGGATATTAGGATGAAAAAAAAGAAGAATTTTTCAAAAAAATTTAAGTCAGTATTTATTCTAATAAGCTTCGGGGCTGTTTTTGTGCTGTTTTATTTTGCCAAACTGGTTGTTGAAGATGGAGACTATAGAGAAAATATAGAAATACAAACAATCGTTACGAATATATATAATGTGCAAGAAGTTTCTGGTGAAACGGCACAAATTTTTCAGGCATGGTCGAATGCGGAGGGTCTAGAGGAAGAGGAATTGGCGACAATGGCGCGACATAACTTGGTATTTGGGGATACCTGGATGCTGGGAATTGGATGGAACATAAGGGAGGAACAACCTTATTCCATGTTAGAAACGGTCCTTACTCCTGATCTGATGGAAACTGCACAGGAAACACGAAAAAAACTAAAAACATATAATCCAGATATTATCTTACTCTGTTCCCTTAATTATCGGGAGGCAACCTTGGTTTCTGACGAGAATGGTTTGGAATATTGGGAGAAAAGTGAGCTCCCAAATGATTCAGAGTTTTGGATAAGGCAGGAAGATAGCACAATTGCTCCTGGCTGGGGAGAAGATGAGAATGGGGATGGCATTGTAGAGGAATCAGAAACGGTCTGTGGACTGGTGGATTTCACGAATTCAGATTTTCAGGATTTGCTGGTTGAGAGAGTCGAAGTATTGAAAGAAAGTGGATTATTTGATGGTATTATGCTGGACTGGTGGTCTGAGGAGTATGCAACATCTGGAACCCTTGATTGGTCTTCTACTTATTTAACTTATGAAGCAGAGCAAACAGCAAGAATTACAATCTTGCAAAAAATAAGGGCAGCAGTCGGAGATGATTTTCTCATTCTGGTTAATGCAAATAAAGCAGAAACACCTCTTTCGGCCCCTTATGTAAACGGATTGTTTATGGAATGTAACAAATCTGAGTGGGATATGGGGTATTCTTTAGATGAAATTCTTCAGATAGAAACTACACTTCGATGGGCAGAGGCAAATCTAAAGCAGCCGGTTATAAACTGCCTGGAAGGTTGGAGGGTTGTAAAAGACCTAGATGGAGATTTGAAATCTCGATTGTCTGAACGAATGGACCCTGAAAATCTACGCTGGATGCGACTATTCACAACCATGTCCATGGTTTTTTCAAATGGGTATGTGCTTTTTTCAGATGATAATAACATGCCAAGCGCCGATCATCTTCATTCTTGGTATGACTTTTGGAATATTCCAGTTGGAGAGCCAATCGGTGCGGCGGAAGAAGTGGAAGAAGGCTTTTTCGTACGACACTATACCTTGGCAGATGTAGTTTATAATCGAAGTGGACAGGTAGTTAGTTATGGCGGAACTGAGATTGCAGATATGGATGGGGCGATTTTGAGGAAGTAGTTTCTTATTAGGGAGGAAGAGATATACAATCTTACTTGAAACGAACATAACCTATATAGCCTTAGATAACAATATTATTTGTGGATATATTCGGGGTAAAGAAGATAATGGATTTGGTGTATATATTTATGATTTATTGGTTCGAAAATTATATCGTGGAGTACAGATTGGAAAAGCACTGATTGAACAGTTCCAACATGATTTTCCAGAGCAATCCATATATATTATGAGTGATGTAGATATTTATTATGAAAAATTAGGATATCGAAGGATAGGTTCAGTTTTTCAAATTTAAAGATGGACTGATAGGGAGGAGGTACTTACTCATGCATTATGTAACAGCAAAAGGAATCCTTTCTCCACAAAATGGGATGAATATATATCGTGGATGTACTCATGGCTGTATTTACTGTGATAGCAGAAGTAAATGCTATGCATTCACCCACCCTTTTGAGGATATTGAAGTAAAAGAAAACGCAGCAGAGTTGTTGGAGCAGGCTTTAAAATCTAAGCGAAAAAAATGTATGATAGGAACTGGTTCAATGACAGATCCTTATCTTCATCTAGAAGAAACCCTAAAGCTTACGAGAAGATGTTTGGAGATTATAGAACATTATGGTTTTGGACTAGCTATTCAGACAAAATCCACCAGAATTCTTCGAGACTTGGATATACTGAAAGCCATTCATGCTAAAACAAAATGTGTTGTACAAATTACACTAACAACCTATGATGAAGAACTTTGTAAGATTTTAGAACCTCATGTTTCTACTACAAGAGAACGGTTTGAGGCTTTAAAAATATTTCATCAACATGGGATTCCTACGATAGTGTGGATAGCTCCAATTCTTCCTTTTCTCAATGACTCAATAGAAAATTTAGAAGGACTGCTTGCCTATTGTATTGAAGCTGGGGTGAAAGGAATCTTGTGTTTTGGGATGGGTGTCACACTTCGGGACGGTGATCGTGAATATTTTTACGAACAACTTCAGAAACATTTTCCAGGAGTAAGGGAGCGGTATATTCGTACATTCGGCAACTCTTATGAATGCTCCAGCCCAAATGAAAAAGAATTGATGAGAATAGCGGAAAGTTCTTGTAGGGAACATGGGATGTTATTTGGACCAGAAGAATGTTTTGCATATCTGAAAGAATTTCCAGAGAACTATGAGCAAATGAATATGATGGATTTTTTGGGGTAAATTGACCAGGGGTGACCAGGGGACGGTTCTAGTAGACCAGGGGGACGGTTCTTGTGGTACGATCTCCGACCGTACCAC
>CANRGO010000091.1 GCA_947630125.1 uncultured Lachnospiraceae bacterium
TCTGAGAATGTAAGTGAAAAATCAGGGTGTGACGGCTGCAGCGGCTGCGGTAAACACGCATAAAAAAACATAGAGCATGGGAGAAAAATGGAACAGTTATTTCAGATTGAAGAAACTATAAAGAAAAGAAAAAGTGTTAGAAATTACGAAAAAAGAGGTTTGAATGAGCAACAAAGAAGTGAAATCGTAACCTATATGAATCAGATAGAAAATCCTTTTCAGGTAAAAGTTAAATTTCATTTTTTAGAAACTGAGTTGTTGGATAAAGGGCAAAAATTAGGAACCTATGGTGTGATTCAAGGAGCCAAGGATTATTTGGGCGTAACAGTAAAAAACACAGACTTCGCCATGGAAGCAGTTGGTTATGCCTTTGAGATGCTGGTATTATATGCAACCAGTCTGGGCCTTGGAACCTGTTGGATGGGAGGAACTTTTAATCGTAATCAATTTAAAACTGCTATGGAAATTTCTGAAAATGATGTCTTTCCTATCATTTCGCCGATTGGAATACCTCTTGAAAAAAGAAGTATTACAGACACCTTGGTGCGTAAAATTGCTAAAAGTGATCAGAGAAAAGAGTGGCAGGAACTTTTCTTTTCCACTTCTTTTGAGAACATCCTTTCTAAAGAAGATGCGTCTGACTATGTAACAGCACTTGAACTGGTACGAATTGCGCCATCGGCATCCAATAAGCAACCTTGGAGAATTGTAAAAGATGGGGAATTATTTCACTTCTTTAAAGTTCAAGGATATGGAGATGTGTTTGGCTATGACATTCAAAGTGTTGATATGGGAATTGCGGCTTGTCATTTTGAGCTGGCTCTAAAAGAAAAGCAAATAGTAGGAAAATTTTATAAGGAACAGGATATTAAAATAGAACTTCCAGAAAAAACCACGTATAGTTTTAGCTGGAAGAAATGTGAATAAATTTTAAAAGAGACAAATTTTAAAAGAGTCTTATTGACAAATAAGTACTTTTTGCATATTCTTAGTATATTCCTATTAAATAGTAGGAATTCATATGGAAATGCATTGAACGGGAAGAGTAGAAAATTAGAGTGTTGACAGAGAAGAATTGCCACCGGCTGAAAGCAATTTACAACCTGAGATTTTTGAAGTGCCCCCGGGAGCAGAATTAGCGAAGCAAATGTAGTAGTTAATTTCGATTGATACCCGTTACGTATCTAAAAGTGTTGGAATTATTTCCTTCATAAGAGTGGAACCGCGGAGTAACTTCGTCTCTTTTTAGAGACGAAGTTTTTTTTATGTAAAATCTTGAAAGGTTTGGTAGAAACATGAATTATGTAAAAAGGGTAAAGGAAGAAATAAGGGTAATCAGAGAACGTGATCCAGCGATACATTCTTCTCTGGAAGTGTTTTTATATCCAAGTTTCAAAGCTATGATGAGCTATCGCTTAGCCCATAAATTATATAAACGGAAACGTTATTTTTTAGCACGCTTTATCTCCCAAAGGGCAACAAGAAAGACTGGAATAGAGATTCATCCAGGTGCACAAATTGGAGACGGTTTGTTTATTGACCACGGACACGGAGTAATCATTGGTGAAACGGCAATTATAGGAAATAATGTAACCCTTTACCAGGGAGTTACCTTGGGGGGAACCGGAAAAGAATGTGGGAAAAGACATCCGACCATTGAAGATAATGTCATGATTAGTGCTGGAGCAAAAGTTCTTGGATCTTTTACCATTGGAGAAAATTCAAAAATTGGAGCAGGTAGTGTGGTGCTTGAAGAAGTGCCTCCTAATTCAACCGTTGTTGGAGTTCCAGGAAGAGTGGTCAAAAGGGATAATATAAGTCTTCCAAGAGATGATATGGATCAGATTAATCTGCCAGACCCTGTAGAAGATGAATTAACCCAGTTGCGTCTTTGTAATGAGAAAGTAACCGCCTTTATGGATGAAGCAATCAAAGAAATTGAGCAGTTAAAACAAGAAATGAAACAGCTGAAAGAAAAATAGAAGGGGAATCAACATGAAAATTTATAATACCTTAAGCAAACAAAAAGAAGAGTTTATACCTCTAATACCTGGAAAAGTAAGTATGTATGTGTGTGGACCAACCGTTTATAATTATATTCATATCGGCAATGCCAGACCTATGATTGTTTTCGACACCGTTCGAAGATATATGGAATATACAGGTCTGGATGTTAATTTTGTTAGTAATTTTACAGATGTGGATGACAAAATTATTAAAAAGGCGATTGAAGAACAGGTAGATGCTACCGTGATTTCTGAACGCTTTATCGAAGAGTGCAAAAAGGACATGAAATCTCTGAATGTAAGAGAAGCAACCTACCATCCAAAAGCTACAGAAGAAATATGTGGCATGATTGAAATGATTGAAGAATTGATTCAAAAAGGACATGCATATCGAGCAGAAGATGGAACCGTATATTTTAGAACCAGAAGTTTCAAAGAATATGGAAAACTTTCTCATAAAAATCTGGATGATTTACAGGGTGGAAATCGTTCTCTATTGGTATCAGGAGAAAATCAAAAAGAAGATCCTCTAGACTTTGTTCTTTGGAAACCGAAAAAAGATAACGAACCATATTGGGAAGCACCTTGGTGTAACGGACGACCAGGCTGGCATATTGAATGTTCTGTTATGAGCAAAAAATATTTGGGAGAAGAAATTGATATTCATGCAGGTGGAGAAGATTTGGTATTTCCTCATCACGAAAATGAAATCGCCCAGTCAGAGACAGCAAATGGAAAACCTTTTGCAAAATATTGGATGCACAATGCCTTCTTAAATATTGAAAATAAGAAAATGTCCAAGTCTTCTGGTAATTTTTTCACAGTGCGTGAAATTGCTGAAAAATATAATTTACAGGTGCTCAGATTCTTTATGTTATCTGCTCATTATCGAAGCCAGTTGAATTTTAGTGAAGAATTAATGGCAGCAGCTAAAAATGGATTGGATCGTATCCTTAACTGTGTAGAAAGCTTAAAATTTCAAATCAAACACACCGATAATTTGGCAGTTCTTGAACAGGAAGCATCACTAAATGAGGAACTAAAGGGATTTGAAGCAAAATTCTGTGCAGCGATG
Source organism: uncultured Lachnospiraceae bacterium (assembly GCA_947630125.1). Classification (GTDB taxonomy): domain Bacteria; phylum Bacillota; class Clostridia; order Lachnospirales; family Lachnospiraceae; genus CANRGO01. The sequence continues at coordinate 3,082 of CANRGO010000091.1, forward strand.
GATGATGATTTTAATACCGCAGATGCTATTTCTGTTATTTTTGAACTGGTAAAATTTGCTAATACGACTTTGAATGGAAGTGTTTCAAATTTATTTTTACAGAATATTTTAGAAACCATAGTGAAACTTTCGGATGTATGTGGTTTAATAGTAAATAGAACAGAAGAAATCCTGGATGAAGAAATTGAAAGTCTGATTGCAGAACGACAAGCAGCAAGAAAAGAGAAGAATTTTAAACGCTCTGATGAAATCCGAGATTTACTTCTTGAAAAAGGTATTGTTTTAGAGGATACCAGAGAAGGTGTAAAATGGAAGAGAGCTTAAGTTATCTGGAGCTTATTAAAAAAGAATTTTCCTGTGATGAAATAGATCTGCGTACATATTCACCCCTAACCCTTGCTTATATGGGGGATTGTGTGTATGACCTGATTATTCGAACGGTTATTATTGGAAGAGGAAATCGTTCGGCGAATGATTTGCATAAACTGGCAGTTCAATATGTAAAAGCAAAAGCCCAATCCGATTTAATTGAATGCATGTTGGCAAATCAGTTACTCAGCCCAGAAGAAGAAAGTGTATATCGCAGAGGGCGTAATGCAAAATCTTATACAAAAGCAAAAAATGCAGACATTGCAGACTACAGCAGGGCTACCGGATTGGAAGCTCTGCTTGGCTTTCTTTATCTGGCAAATCGTATGGAACGTGCTGTATATTTGGTGAAAGAAAGTGTCAGACTTTTAGAACTTCATTTATAAAAAGCAGGAAGTGTATGCAAAGGCATACAGATAGAAAGGTATGGTTATTGAAATGAGATATGAAGAATTAACAATTGAAGGAAGAAATGCGGTTATAGAAGCGTTTCGTGCAGGTAAGCCCATTGATAAAATATTTATTTTAGACGGCTGTCAGGATGGTCCAATAGCTACAATTAAGAGAGAAGCAAGAAAAGGCGATACAATCATAAAGTTCGTGGATAAAGAACGTTTGGACCAAATGTCAGAAACTGGACATCATCAGGGTGTCATAGCTTACGCAGCTGCTTATGAATATGCTGAGGTTGAAGATATCTTAGCACTTGCAAAAGAAAAAAATGAAGATCCTTTTATTTTAATTCTTGATAATATAGAAGATCCCCATAATCTGGGTGCGATTATCCGTACTGCTAATTTGGCAGGTGCGCATGGCGTAATCATCCCTAAAAACAGAGCAGTTGGTCTAACGGCTACCGTTGCTCGTACTTCAGCAGGGGCCTTGAATTATACTCCAGTTGCGAAAGTTACCAATCTGGTAAAAACAATGGAAAGCTTGAAAAAGCAGGGTCTTTGGTTTGTGTGTGCCGATATGGGTGGAACAAGCATGTATCAGTTGAATTTAAAAGGACCCATTGGTCTGGTAATCGGAAGTGAAGGAGAAGGTGTAGGTCGTCTGGTAAAAGAAAACTGCGATTTTATAGCATCGATTCCTATGAAAGGGAATATTGATTCTCTCAATGCATCTGTTGCCTGCGGTGTTATGGCATATGAAATTGTAAGGCAAAGACTTTCCTAAATCCAAGAGTGGGGAAATGCATATGAATAAAAAGTATGAATTAATTTCTGATGAAGAATTAGTTTGTAATTATCGAGAAGGTGATCAGGAAATTATTGATTACCTTATGGAAAAATATAAAAATCTAGTACGTAAACAGGCGAATTCCATGTATATTCTTGGAGCAGATAAGGATGATTTGATACAAGAGGGAATGATTGGACTTTTTAAGGCTGTCAGAGATTATGACCCTGGAAGAGATGCCAGTTTTTTTACCTTTGCAGAACTTTGTATAACCAGACAAATGTATACTGCGGTAGAAGCATCAGGGCGCTTGAAGCATGCACCTTTGAATTCCTATATTTCCTTATATGCAACAGCAGGACTTTCTGCCGACGGACTGGGTGAGGAAGCGCAGCTAGTGAATGCACTGTCTTCTGTAACAGATCGAAGTCCAGAGGATGTGATTATTGACCAGGAAAATCTGAACCATCTGGAAGAAGTAATCAATCAGGAATTAAGTCCTTTTGAAAAGCAGGTTTTGAATCTCTATTTGACTGGCATGAGTTATCTACAGATAGGGAAAGTTCTTGGAAGAGATGAAAAATCCACAGACAATGCTTTACAGCGTTTGAAACAAAAAATAAAAAAGGCGCTCATGTAAAAATATAGATTTGTAAATCAAAAAAAGGAATGTGAGCGAAACTATGGGAACGATTCTTGTAATGGTAGGAGTAGAAATCCTTTCGAATAAAGTAAAAAAAGTTTTAACAGATCAAAATGTTCGAAATGTGGAAATAGTATCAAATAACAAATATTTATCTGCAAAAAGTAAAGTGTTTCAGGACGCAGATATGATTATCTATGATCAGGAGAATCGAAATCTATCTTTTGCTGAATTGCAAAAAATATTAGATGTACAGGTTATAGGCAGAGATATTCCAGTGATTCAACTTAGTAAGCCTATTGATGATAAAAAGTTAGTAGAACAGGTGCTCACTTTGTTACATGCTGATTTCGCAACAAAACAAACAACCGAGAAGAAACCCTCATCAGCAGAACATCAGAAACTACACATGGCTTTTGAGAAGCAGGTAAAGGAACTTTATACTAGTTATCAGGATAAAGAAATTTGCCAAAAAGACTTGATCTTAATATGCCTTTTTATTAAAAAATGGTTGTTAGAACATATTCTGGTAGAAGATAAAAAAATAGGTGAATTTTCGTTGACAAAATAAATTTGATTATGTTACAATACCCTTCGTGGCACTTCTGAAATATTAGAAGAACCCAGGCTGCTGTGGCTCAGTCGGTAGAGCGTCGCATTGGTAGTGCGGAGGTCACGGGTCCGATTCCCGTCAGCAGCTTTCATAATAATTTTAGAAAAACCCAGTAAACAGTAATGTTTGCTGGGTTTTTTTAGCGAAATATTTATACGACATTTTGACTAGTGTGTATTTGGTGTGTATAATTGAATCGGATGGAGGAAAATTAATGAAAATAGAATTATACACGAACAGGAGGAAATAAGATGAAAAAAGTGTATCCAGTTATTTTTACACAATCAAATCATGACGTACTAGTCGAAGTGCCGGATTTTGATATATTAACACAGGGGAGTGATCTTGCAAATGCTATAGATATGGCAAGAGATGCTATAGGATTAAAAGGTATAGTTTTGGAAGATGAAAAATCGATAATTCCAGAGCCAAGCGATCTGAAAGATATAAATTCTAAAAAATTTACATTTGAAGAGAATGGGCTTACATTTGTTTCGATGGTAGATGTTGACTTTACTGAATATCGAAGAAGAAATGAAACAAAAACAGTTAGAAGAAATGTAACTTTACCAAACTGGTTAAATCAAGAAGCAGATCGAGCGAAGATAAATGTATCTAAAGTTTTGCGGGATGCATTACTATTGAAACTGGAAGAATTAAAATAGTAAAAAAACGAAACCCCAGTCATCAGAACAAGATGGCTGGGGTTTGATTTTAATTTAATAAAAAAAACAGAATACCAACACAAACAATCATTAAATTGATTAGAAGGATGGTTTTGATAGTTCGAATATCGCGCAATGTTTTGATTGAAACAATCAAATGCATTTCTTCTGTTGTCAGATCGGTTTCAAGAAGTTCTTCCTCTTGTAATAATATCCGCAGATTTTTTTTATCCATTGTAACGATACCCCCTATATGTTTTGTTGCCTACAGATTACCATACAACAAAACATATTACAAGAGCGTTTCTGTTATTGAGATGGACTTTCCACTTTCTTCCACTCAGCACATTGGCAAAATGGACAAATAGGGAGCTTGTCATTATCATCTTCTATGATAATACGATGCTTGCATTCGGTACAGATATAAGTTCCTTTTCCTGGTTTATCTCCAGCATAAAACATATGGGTGGCTCCTTTCATTGGAATTTCAGCTTACGCTGATACTATATTATATCACATTTTAAAATTTGTTAAGAAAATATTAACCTTTTTAGTTCAGACAAAATGTAGTTTGTGTGATAAGATGAAACTGAAAATACAAGTGAGGAGGTTCTCTATGAACATTAATCAAGAAAACAAGTATATGAAACTAAATGAAAACATTCCTGAGGACGACAAAAATAAAAAAACAAAGAACAGTAAAATAAACGGTCCTGCACTTTTGTTTGGTTTTTTTGCATTGCTGTCTTTAACGGGTTTTGTGTATATGCTATTTACCCATTTATCTTTAAGAGAGCAGATTAAAAAGGAACAATCAAATAAGGAAATCACATATACAGTAGAAGAAATGGAACAAATAAAAGAACAAACCATAGTGGAAAATACTGCAGAAATTAAGGCAAAGATGAAAGAAATGCTTACGAATGGAGATGGTTCCCTTGCCATGGTGCGTAGCTTTTTTCCAGAAGAATTAGTTGCAATCTATGGAAATGAATTTTCATTCTTCCCAATTTCTACAACTCTCAAAAAGAATTCTTATCTGGAAGAGAACTTTGTTGTCAAAGATGATGGTGAAATGGAATATCATTTGGCTGGTAATAAGGTTTCCAAAAAAGGAATTGATGTATCCAAATATCAGGGAAAAATCGACTGGAACCTTGTGAGGGGTTCTAATGTAGAGTATGCTTTTTTGCGTTTGGCTATAAGAGGTTATGAAAGTGGCTTGATTGTTTTGGATGAAACCTATGAGCAAAACATCAAGGGAGCTATAGCTGCTGATATTGATGTGGGAGTTTATTTCTTTACCCAGGCAATTACCGTTGAAGAAGCGATTGAGGAAGCAGACTTTGTGTTGGAACAGATTGCCCCATATGATGTGACGTATCCTATCGTGCTTGACGTAGAAGATGTCAATGATGAAATAGCAAGAACCAATCATTTGACAAAAGAAGAACGTACAGATTTAGTCATTGCATTTTTGGAGCGTATTAAAGAAGCTGGCTATACACCCATGATTTATGGTAATTTAAAAACCTTTCTTGTGATGCTTGATATGGAAAGGCTTGAGGACTATTCCAAGTGGTTTGCTTATTATTCATTTCCTGTTTATTTTCCTTATGAATATGATATTCTTCAGTACACAGATAAAGGAATTGTGAGAGGAATTGAAGGAGAAGTGGATTTAAATATTACCTTTCAATAATTTCTATCATTCTTTTTTTGAAAAACGAATTGTAATTTCAAAGTTTTTTATGATACACTTATAAAATAATATGAATCAAACGATTGGAGCAAGATATCATGGAAAAATTTAGTAATTTGAAATATGAACGACCTAATATGAAGAAGTTGAAAAAAGATATTCTTTCAAAACTAGCTGAATTTGAGCATGCGGAAATATATGAAGCGGCGAGAAAAGCAATATTTGAATTAGAACACATCAATGGAGCGTTCGAAACACAATATGTAATTGCAGAAATCAGAAATACCATTAATATGAAAGACGAGTTCTATGATAAAGAAGTAGAATTCTTCAATGATGAAACACCAAAATTAATGCCTATATCTGAAAAAATAAACAATACTTTTTTGAATTCCAAATTTAAAGA
>CANRGO010000092.1 GCA_947630125.1 uncultured Lachnospiraceae bacterium
GGTTACTCGCGGTTTAATTCATTCATGGTTATGACAAGTTTTCCTTTTGCATGACCACCTCTGCAAAGTTCTAAAGCATGGGGAAGTTCTGAAAATAAATAAGTTGCTTCAATATAGGGCTGTATCAGTCCTTGTTCCACCAACGTTGTTACAAAGAGCAAATCTTTGAGAACAGGTTTGGCAGCAAGGGTTTGTACAGTCTTTTTTGTTAGTGAAAAAACAGGTGCCAGAATAAGTGCCTTGATCAACCTGGAAACAGAGCCACCAACAACGATAATAGATCCACCTGGTTTTAGTAGTTTGCGTAAGGAACTTAGGGAATGGTTACCATGAACAGCGAAAATCTGATCATAATCTGAGCCAAAAATATCCAAAGCGTCTTTTGTATAATCGATGGTATGAGTCGCACCTAATTGATTCATCAGACTTACATTTTTTCCACTGCAGACGGTAGTGACTTGCACTTTTTCAACATGTGCCAACTGGAGTAGATAGGTACCAACGCCTCCAGAAGAACCCAGAATCATGATTTTTTTGCCTTCTACAGTACCGGGAATTTTATGTAGAGCCTGTAGTGCGGTGACTGACGCCATAGGCAGGGCAGCAGCCTGAACGATAGAAATAGATTCTGGCTTTTTGATAATAACAGTTTCATCAGCAACTACATACTCCGCAAAGCCTCCAAAGCCAACACCAGACAAATCACCAAATACTTCATCACCAACCGAAAACAGACTTACATGAGGTCCAACTTCCACAATGGTGCCGGAAATATCTGACCCACAAGTTCCGCTAATTGTTGTTGGGTCATTTCATTAGCAAAAAATCGAAGGGTTCGAATATTATTTTTTATGATTACTTTTTCTTTCTTTTTTTCAGACATGTTAATTCTCATTCCTTTCTTTTTTGCAAGTTAAATTCCTTTTTTATAAAAATATAATTGGCAAATACCTTCCAGAATTTTTCAAAAGAAAAAAGAAAGAATTAGCAAACTTATGGAGAAAAAGAATTCCATAAAAAAGGAAGCAAAACCACGTATGAAAAAGCTTTTCTTTCTGGAAGAAGATTAATCAATTATTTTTTTTGTATGACTTATTTACAGTCGAACATATGTTTGATATAATCAAAAAAAGAAGAGATAAAGGGAGGAAAAGGATGAATTATGGAAATGAATATACCGATACAGCTGGATTCTGTCTGCAGCACTCAGGGAACCTTTACTCCCAGATGGTTTCGATTTGAAGATGAGGAGAATCAGATACAGACAGTGAAGATTCAGAGAATTGTGAGTGAGAAGGAACTAAATTATGTGGGAGTCAGGGTCTTGCAATATATTTGTGCAGCGGCATTTAAAGATGAGGAGAAGATTTTTGAACTTCGTTATTATGTGGGGTCTCATAAATGGACTTTTTTTAAAATGTTAACATAGGGAAGAAACGATGAAACATGAAAGAATAATTTTCCATATTGATGTAAATAGTGCATTTCTGGCATGGACGGCTGCATATAAGAAGAATATCCTGGGAGAAGAATTGGATTTGAGAGATGTTGCATCTATTGTGGGGGGAAGCCAGGAATCCCGCCACGGTATTGTACTGGCCAAAAGTGCCAAGGCAAAGGCAGCTGGGATACATACGGGTGAGGCTATTGTGGCAGCCAGACAGAAATGTCCCAATCTGATTGTAGTGCCACCGGATTATCACCTGTATGTGTCTGCTTCCAGAGCATTAATGGAAATTCTACATCGTTATACCGATGAGGTAACTCAGTATAGCATAGATGAAGCTTGGGCTGAATTTACGGGCTTTGACCGTTTGTATGGAGGCATAGTAACCTTTGCCAATGACCTGAAGAATGAAATTAAACGTGAACTAGGTTTTACAGTAAATATAGGAGTCTCCACCAATCGGCTGCTTTCTAAAATGGCAGGGGATTTTAAAAAGCCTGACTTGGTTCATACCCTGTTTCCAGAAGAAATACCAAAAAAAATGTGGCCATTGCCAGTTGATAACCTGTTTTTTGTTGGAACTGCCACAGTTAAAAAATTACATATGCTGGGCATATATACTATAGGAGAATTGGCAAATGCTGATCTTAACATATTAAAGTCTCATCTAAAGAATCACGGAGAAGTAATCTGGAACTATGCCAATGGAAATGATCTGATTCCTTATGTATATCAGCATATCAGCAACAAAGGCTATGGAAACAGTATTACAACGCCTGCAGATGTGGTGGAAATCAGTCAGGCAAAACAGGTTTTATTATCTCTGACAGAGACAGTAGCTACAAGAATACGTATGGATCAGGTTAAGATATCTTGTGTTTCTGTTAGTATCACAACCAGTTCTTTTGAGCGAAGTTCTATGCAGATGCAACTGAAAACAGTAACGGATGTAACAGAGGAAATCTATCTTGCAGCCTGTGAGATTTTTGATAGAATGTATGAGCCAACTCTTATCATCAGACAGTTGGGGGTTCATACAAGTCATGTTGCAGTAGACGGCGTTAGGCAGTATAATTTATTTGATAAAGACCGTTTTGATAAGTTAGAACAATATCATAAGGCCATCGATTCCATTCGCAGAAAATATGGGGAGGATTCTGTTCAGAGAGCCTGTTTTCTGGGGGGCAAAATCAGTCATCTGAGTGGAGGTCTTGATAAAGAAAGACGGACAGGGGTAACCCTTGGACTGGATCTGGCAAAGGAACAAGAAGTGTCAGGTCGTGGGATGTAAGGAGGCTTGTTGATGTGCGGAAGATTTTATGTAGATGATGAGATGGCAAGAGAACTGGAAAAAATATGTAATCAGATAGATGAAAAAAACAGGCTGGAGAAGTTAAGGGAAAAGGCAAAGGGACAGCAAGGAAGGATAGACATTTATCCAGGTACTCAGGTACTTTTTATTCGGGAAGGAAGAAAAGCAGGCTTTGGACATTGGGGATATGAGAGAAGTGATAAGAGGCTGTTAGTCAATAAGCGGATTGAAACATTAGAAGAAGGTAGTTTTGGCTTTGATTTTCAAAAGAGACGCTGTGTTATTCCAGCACGGGGTTTCTATGAATGGAACGAGAAGAAGGAACAGTTTTCCTTTTGCTTTTTAAAGCCCCTTTATATGGCGGGAATCTATCATCAGGAAGCAAAGGGTGATACCTTTACCATACTTACAACCTCAGCGAATCAGGATGTGGAGAGCATACATAATCGTATGCCTCTGTTACTGGATGAAGGAGAAGTAAACTTGTGGCTTAATGACTTAAATATGGCAAGAAATTTTTGTAAACAAACAGCAGAGTCAGGAATTTTATTGGTAGAAAAGATAGAAAAGGAATCCAATACAGCTGAAAAAATAATTCAAGAGAAAGAGAATCTAACTTACCAGCAGATCAGGCTGGAACTTTAGGTGATGGGGAAGAAGTTGTGGAAGCAATGATTCGAGTGGAAAATCTGAAGTTTCTGGATATCATATCCTATCCGGATATGCAGATTGAGCAAGGGCAGATAACGGTAATTCAAGGGGAAAGTGGTTGTGGGAAGTCTACATTATTAAAACTACTGAATCAGACACAGACTCAGTCAGAAGGAAAAATATATTATCGTGGTAATGATTTGGAAACAATAGATACCATTCAGTTAAGACGAGAGTTGATTCTTGTAAATCAAAGTTTGTTTTTATTTCCTGGAACCATACGAGAAAACTTTCGTATGTTTTATGAACGAAGAGAGCAGATTATGCCTAGCGATGAGGAACTTTTGAACTTTCTTCGTATCTGTCAAGTTCCTTTTTCGCTGGAAGATCTTTCAGATACCATGTCTGGTGGGGAAAAGCAAAGGGTGTTTCATGCCATTGCCTTAAGTTTTCGTCCTAAAGTACTGATGTTGGATGAGCCTACTTCTGCACTGGATCAAGAGACAGCGTTTCGATTTATGGAACAAATCAAGGAGTATTGTAAAAAGCAGGAAATCAGTATTCTTATGATCAGTCATGACAAGTCTTTGACAGAAACATTTGCAGACAAGATGATTTGGCTGAAGAAGGGGGTATCCTGATGAATGGTGTGATTGTATTAAATATTGGGTCCTTTTTGTTGATTTATCTTTTGTTGATTCTGATTTTACTGATCATGAAAAAAAGCCAGATTCATCAGAGTAAACTTTTGTTTTTGGCAAGTATTAGAATGACCCTTCAGTTGATTCTGGCGGGTTATGTTTTGACTTATATTTTTAAGAATCCCCATCCATTATTAACACTGATCTATCTTTCTACCATGACTTTTTTTGCAGTACACAGAGTTTTATCGAAGAACAAAGGTTTGAATCGCAAATTTAAAATGATGATAGCTCTTTCCATAGGTGCTTCAGGTTTGTTTATGGTGTTTTTCTTTGTTGCTGTAATCGTTGGAGAAAGCATTTTTAATCCCCAATATGTGATACCACTCAGTGGTATGATCATGGGAAATGCCATGACAGGAACCAATCTTGGAATGAAGACTTTTCGAGAAAGTATACAAAGTCAGAAAAATCAAATAGAAACTTTACTTAATTTTGGAGTAACACCGAAGAAAATCTTACAACCTTTTGTTAATCAGGCCTTAGAAACCGCTCTTTTGCCTACCTTAAATAGTATGGTGGGAATGGGGATTGTATCCCTTCCGGGGATGATGACGGGACAGATATTATCAGGAACGTTGCCAACAACCGCAGTTTTTTATCAGATTGCAATTATGATTGCCATTACCACGGTGGTATGTCTTTCGGTTTTTTTATCCCTGTATCTTGGTTATCACACATTATATAATAAAAGAAACCAGATGGATTTAAGATTATAAGGAGGTAGACTATGTGGATGAAGTTTGAAGCAAATATAAGCAAAGCCGGCTTAAAGGATATCATTCGTATCCCGTTTGAAGTCAGTGAGCAATTTCCTTCCAGAGGCATGGTGATGCTTCAGGTTCAAATGGAGAACCAGAAGTATGTTCTTCCAGCAGAACCAGATGGTCTTGGTAGTCACTGGTTTGAGGTAGAAGAAAACCATACAAAAGAATACAAAGTTTTAAAAAATGGAACGTTATCGATTGAGGTAGAGGTTCTTGCGGAGTGGCCAGAACCTCGTGTGCCAGAAGATATATTAGATGCTTTTGAGCAGGCCTCTATGTTAACTTTTTGGAATACATTTACCACAAAAGCCAGGTGGGAATGGCTGCGCTGGATTCGTTCTACCAATCATACAGAAACAAGAAATAAGAGAATACAGGTTGCAATTTCCAAGATGGAACAAGGAAGCAGAAGACCCTGTTGCTTTGATGGAACCCGATGTACGGTGCCAGAAGTATCCAAGTCAGGAGTGCTTCTTTCAGAATAATTTTTTAAAACCCATAAATTCATAGTGGCAGAATCGTAATATGAGTATAAGCAAATAAACATGGTATGTTTCTATGAAAGGAAGGGTTATGAAAATGAAAAGAAAAACAATGATTCTAAGTGCTATAGTATTAATGTTGACCATGGTTTTCACAGCATGTTCATTTAGTGCAAAGGTTCCTGAAAATCTGGTTCAGGAGCAAAGTAAGGAAGACCTCATGAACAAAGAGGAACCTGTTATTATAATTGAAAATCTAGAGAATAGTTCTTTGCAGGAGATGCTAAATCCCTTTGCTGTCTCTCTATTTGAGGATTTGGAGCAGGGAGAAAACCTGTTTATCTCCCCATATAGTGTGTATCTTGCATTAGGTATGCTTACCCAGGGTGGAGTAGGAAGTACCAAAGCTGAACTTGAGGAAGTGTTAAATATTACAGATTTGGAGCAGGCAAATATTCTTCTTCGTTCTTTACAGGATAGTTTTCATGACGAAAAGGCAAGTTTAAAAACTGGAAATTCTGTCTGGTTTACCGAGGAGTTAGAGTTTGCAGAACAGGTACAACGTGATTTTTTTGATCCACTTGGAAGTTATTTTAAGGCGGATTCCTATCAGGTGGATTTTACTGACGAAAAAACACTTTCCAAAATCAATCAATGGGTGAGTGAAAAGACCGATGGAATGATTGATCCCATGTTAGAGGAATTAAATACAGAAATGAAACTTTGCCTGATTAATGCAGTATATTTTTACGGAGAATGGCAGACTAAGTTTAAGGCAGAGGCTACCTTCGAACAGGATTTTTATGGATCTAAAGGCACAACAAGTATGCCTATGATGAATCAAAGAAGTGAGCAGTATCGTTATACAGAAGTGGATGCTCTTAAGGGAATTGAACTTCCTTATGGAGATGGTTCTGTTGTTATGGATCTTTGGATCCCAAAAGATGAAGAAACCAGAACTATCAAAGAAATATTTGATGAATTATCAGCAGAAGATATTTTGAATTTAAATAGTGCGTTACAGGACTCGGAACATAAAACCATTACAACCCTTACAATTCCAAAGTTTCAGATGGAAACGGATTTGATTCCTTTGGAGGACACTCTGAAAAAAATGGGAATTAATCAAGCTTTTCTTCCTGGAGAAGCAGATTTTACGAAAATAGCAGAAGATTTGTATGTGGACAAAGTTCTTCATAAGGCCAAATTAGAAGTTGATGAAGAGGGAACCCGGGCAGCAGCCGCTACTGTCATAGAGATGGAAACCACATCGGCGATGATTGAAGAAGTTGAAGTGCTTGAGTTTATAGCGGATCAACCTTTCTATTTCGTTATTCGAGATCGTAATAGTGGAGTGATTTTATTTATGGGTATGGTTTTTTCGTTGACTTAGAAAACTTCATATGATAAAATTTATCAAAATGAATAAGATTCCTATGAGGGAGTAGTTAGCAGTATACACTGTGATAATGTCAACATAATGATGAAAATCTGGTATTATCTTAAAAAATGAGACTCATGAACAATGCAAATTGTTCATGAGTCTGTCTTTTTGTGTAAGAGAGTCTGTCTTTATAGGGTCGCGAAAGGTAAGGAATAAAAATGGGTTTGATTCAGATTAGTTTGATTGGTGCAGGGCTTGCCATGGATGCTTTTTCTGTGGCTATCTGTAAGGGTTTAAAGATGCAAAAGATAGATAAGAAATATACGACTCTTTTGGCCGCTTTTTTTGGATTTTTTCAGGGAGGAATGCCAATCATTGGATTTCTTCTGGGGAGTACTTTTGAACAGTATATCAAACAATGTGATCATTGGATTGCATTTATACTCTTGACACTTATTGGTGGAAAGATGATTTGGGAAGCATTTCACACAGAGGGAGATAGTTGTACCATTCGTCATGATCTAAAAGAACTGACCGTTCTGGCATTTGCAACCAGTATTGATGCCATGGCAGTGGGGCTAACCTTTGCATTTCTTGATATGAAGGAACAGATAGTATTTGCAGCACTTATCATCGGCGGCATTACCTTTGTGATTTCTGCTTGTGGGGTATTAATTGGTCATCGATTTGGATCAAAATATAAAAACAAGGCAGAACTGGCTGGTGGAGTTATTTTAATCTTAATTGGATGCAAGATTCTGGCAGAGCACATGGGATGGTTTTCCTTTTTGGGCTAGTCTTAGAAACGAAAGAAACTACTGTATTCTGAAACTTCATGGAGGGAAATATGATGAAGGAAGATGATTTTTTAAAGAAGAGATTGCTGGAACTGGCAGAAAAAGCCTATCAATCCAATACCTATACGTTTACGGGATTCTTAAATATGATGGAAATCAGTACCTTTCATCAGATGAAACAGGAGCTTTCTTTTATCCCAGCTTCTTTATCAGGAGGGACAGAAGATAGTGAACGACAAATGATACGTTTTGGTTCCTTGGATGCATTTGGATATGAAGAGAATTTCCCCATAGCCTGTATTAAAGTGCAGCCTTTGATGAAAAAGTTTGCACAGGATTTAACTCATCGGGACTTTCTAGGGGCTTGTATGAATCTTGGCATCGAACGTAGTTTACTGGGAGACATTAAAATAAAAGACAAAGAAGCTTATATTTTTTGCAAAGAAAGCATGGCTCCTTTTTTAGTTGAAAATTTAAATAAGGTTAAGCATACCAATGTGAGTTGTCAGATTGTGGAAGAAATTGGTGAAGAAATTACTGTGGATTATAAAGAGGTAATGCTTTCTGTTTCCTCTCTTCGAATAGATGGAGTGGTTGCAAAATTATACCAACTATCCAGGTCTCAAAGTCTGGAACTGTTTGTACAGCAAAAAATATTTTTAAATGGCAGAGTGATAGAACATAATAGTGCTATTATGAAGCAAGGGGATGTTTTATCTGTAAGAGGGTTTGGAAAGAGTAAACTTGGTGCGATTCTGGGCACAAGTAAAAAAGGGAAGTTAATGGTACAAGTTCTGGTTTATCAATAAATGTAAAATACAGGTAATAAGATAGCACATTTTATTTACAAGAAAATACATTGTAGCAAAATGGCTGAACGTGTAGCATAAAGAGGTACGGAAAGTGTCCGTGCTTCTTTTTTTGCGAAGAAGAAATAAAAGCGTAAATTATGCACAGTTAGAAAGGTTTTAGTATGGCAAAAAGCAATATCCTGGATATGACAGAGGGAAATCCAACCTCACTTTTATT
>CANRGO010000093.1 GCA_947630125.1 uncultured Lachnospiraceae bacterium
TACCAAATAGGAATTAGCTTCTGGTCCTGCTTTTGTATAACACACGATATTCTGGTATGATTCAATATATTTTTTCTTGGTTTCAATTCGTATCTTTTCGGTATCCTTCACGAAGCTTTTCATGGCTACAATCGCATCCACATCCCCTGATTCTAAGGCTTTATAATATCTACCTACCAGATCATTCACTGTCTCATAGGCATTCTCCTGCAAGGGATCCTGTGGAACTGGTATTTCTGCATTCGCGGCTGCAAGAACATCCGCATCCTGTACTGTTTCATCTAGCACAATGCTTTCAAGTACTTGCTGCTCTTCTTTTTCAGATGCTGCCAGTTTCACAGTAATCATTGTAATGGCAGTTGCCATAACTATAAAAAATGCAACGATACCAACTTGCTTTTTATGAGTTTTTACAAAATCAGGTACTGCTACAATAAAGTCTTTTACTTTAGAATGGATCGGAGTATTATTATTTTTTGCTGTCATCCAAACACCTTTCTTTCTTCAAACATGATTCGATGCACCCGGCAGGAATCGAACCTGCATTTAAGGCGTCGGAGGCCTCCGTTCTATCCATTAGACTACGGGTGCAAATGTTAACTAATGCTCCAAATTGTTACAAATTTGTTACATCACAACGATTACTATAGCATACCCATTTCTAATTGTCTAGTAGATTTTTTTGGTTTAACACATGAGAATTTCCTGACCGGATGGAGAATATAGATAAACAGAATTTGACAGAACTTCTTCCTCTCTTACCTGTGTTTCATTCACTTCTTGAACCATTAATTTCAAATTTTCTGGCTCCAGTGCTTCATCAAAAGGAAGAAGTATCACTTCATGGATGGAACTTGGCAAGATATAAAAGCCTTTTCCTATGGCTTTCGAAAAGTTGGTTAAAACATTGGGATATAGAATAGCAGATGCTCCATGCACTTTGCTTTCATTACTTAGTACATACATTTTTTTATTACTGGGTAATTCTTTGACTTCCTCCATAATCTGATCTTGTATCGTCTGATTATCGCAGTCTTTTGAATCAGCCATCATTTCTCGGATAATATCATCCATACCCTTTAATTGAACAGGTAAGGTTTTTGGCGTATTATTCAAAGCTTCCTCATATAAATCCTCTCGACTCTTCTCCCAGGTTTCTAAATGACTGTTCTGTATCAAAATGGTTGCATTTCCAAAGGGTCCATCCTGTAGCAGATAGTAAAAGACAATGGCAAGATTCAGATACGGAATATGAGGAGTTTTCTCCAGTAACTTCTGATTTTTCTCTAAGTCTATGAGTTTAAATAGAATTTTACTTCGAACTTTTTCATAGGAAAGAAAAAAATCCATGTTGATTGACTCTTTCAATTTGTTGGTTTCATAGATGCTTAAGATTTCATCTACAATCACAGACAGAGGCTTTCCCTCCAGATATGCTTCAAAAAAATCATTCACATAGATGGTTGGAGATATGTTTTGCTCACTGGTAGAAAATATAAATCCCTCTAGCAGACATCCATTGTTTTTCATAACCTTTGTTAACTGAATTTTTACATCACTACTTATTTTATTCACTAATCCACATCTTACTTTTTCAAGAAAAAAATTAAAATCCATAGTAGCTCCATTCTGCCATAGGCATCTGTTTATTTTAGGCAACAAAAAAGACAACAAAAAAACATATCTTTGTTGTCTTAAAAGCTCGATGATTATGAGTACCTGGATTACTGTTGGTCTTTTCTTAAACTCTTGATAAATATTCGCCAGTTCTGGTATCGATTTTGATTGTATCTTCCTGGTTTACGAATAATGGTACATAAACAGTTGCTCCTGTTTCTACTACAGCAGGTTTTGTAGCACCTTGCGCAGTATCACCTTTGAAGCCTGGTTCTGTATCTGTAATCTTAAGTTCAACAAAAAGAGGTGGCTCAATTGCAAAAACTTTTCCATTGTGAGTACATACTTTACACATTTCGTTTTCTTTCACGAATTTTAAAGAGTCTCCAACAGCATCATCATTTAAAGCAATTTGTTCGTAGTTAGCCACATCCATAAAATGGAATAATTCACCATCAGAATATAAGTACTGCATATCTTTTCGTTCAATACGTGCTTGTGGGAATTTTTCAGTAGGTCTGAAAGTACGTTCTGTCACTCCACCGTTAATAATATTTCTCATTTTGGTACGAACAAAAGCAGCACCTTTTCCTGGTTTTACATGCTGAAATTCGATAATCTGAAAAATGTTTCCCTCTATCTCAAGTGTTATACCATTCCTGAAATCACCTGCAGAAATCATAAATATTTCCTCCTAAAATTTTCACGTTATAATTCTATAATAGTGTATACTAAAAACTACCTTTTTTCAACTATTTTTTAAGAGATATTCCAGTCCCAGTAAATACCCCTTGAGTCCCTGTCCGAAGATCTGATAATCGCAGGCATCTTTTGTCACGGATATCTTTCGAAAGTCTTCTCTTTCTTCTATATTAGAAATGTGGACTTCTACTTTTTTAACACGAATACTGCTAAGAGCATCCCGAATGGCATAGCTATAATGGGTGAATGCACCTGGATTTATGAGCAAACCCTCTGTGCCATCAAAATAGGCTTCCTGTATTCTGTCAATGATAGCGCCTTCATGATTGCTTTGAAACACTTCCAGCTCAATCTGATGTTCTTTTGCAAAGTCTTCCATGAGTTTCACCAGATAAGGATAATCCTCTGTGCCATATACTTCTTTTTCTCGAATTCCTAAAAAATTAAGGTTGGGTCCATTCATCACCAATATTTTCATCTAATTCCTCCTGAATTGTACAAATAATATCTTCAAAGGTCCTGTCTTCCACAGGGATTATTATATCCGCATATGCTTCGTAAATGGGTTTTCTTTTTTCCATTAACATACGTATTTTTTCCAAAGGTTCTTCTCCCATAAGAAGTGGTCTGGAAGTGTCATTCTCCAAACGTTTATAAATACCTTCTGGTGAAATCTCAAAATATAGAATTTTCCCTAGTTTTTTTAACATGTCTCCTAGGCCTGGCTCTGCAATCAGACCACCGCCTACCGATATGATTGTATTCTGAGTGGTTTGTAATAACTTCTCAACACATTCCTTTTCTAACAGACGAAAATATGCTTCTCCCTCAGTTTCAAATATCTCACAAATACTACGATTCTGTTCTTTTTCTATTAATTTGTCTGTATCCAGATAGGGCATTTTCAAACGATATGACAGGCGTATTCCTACTGTACTTTTCCCACACCCCATAAAACCCGTTAAAATAATATTATTCATCGATTCCTAACGCTTCCTTCATCTTTTCATAGGTTTTCATGGCAAGTTTTTCTGGTACTGAAACCTGATTCCATAATTCAAAAGCAATGATTCCCTGATAAAGCAACATTTTCAGACCGTGATAACCAGTTGCTCCTTGATTTTTTGCTAGTTTCATAAACTTTGTCTCACTAGGGTTAAAAATAAGATCGTAAGCGGTTTCAACCTTCTGATAAAATCCTTCATCTTCAATGACTGCTTTCTCCATGTCTGGATATAAACCAATATTTGTACATTGAATTGCAAGTAGATTGTTTTCTTTTATTTTATCATAGTCTTTCAGTAATAGTGCTGTAACCTTCATTTGTGGATATTCTTTCATTAACTCTAGGGAAAGCTGTTCTGCTTTTTCCAAGGTTCTGTTTACAATATATAGGTTGGAAGCTTTCATTTCACCACATAAATATGCTGCTGCTCTTGCTGCTCCACCAGCACCTAACAACACGACTGCGCGTCCTTCTACGACGATTCCATCCGAATCAAACGCACGCATCAGTCCAGGCATATCTGTGTTATAACCTTTAAATCCACCTGTACAGGAAACCAGCGTATTGACCGCTCCTATTTTTTGCGCCAGTTCATCAATCTCTGACAAAGAGGAAAACACTTTCTCTTTATAAGGAACGGATACATTCATCCCAAAAAATCCCATAGAATGAGCTCCTGAAATAGCGGTCTGTATATCACCGTCTTTTACTGGTAGCGGAACATAGCAAAGATTAATCCCAAGCTTCTTCGCCAGATAATTATGAATCGTTGGAGATACAGAATGTTCCACCGGATAAGCCAGTAATCCACATACTTTCGTTGCACCATTGATTTTCATTTCTTACCTCTTTCTTCTATTATAAAAGTAGAGTACGATTTTTTCCAAATATCTTTTTAGTACGATCTGAATTTCTTCCTTCTTATGGATAGGATGAACTAAATAGCTCATCAGACCTAGTTTATTCGCTCCAAAAATATCTGTAAAAAGTTGATCTCCAATGAAAATTGTATTATTTAAATTAGAACCCATCAAATCCATTGCTTTTCGATAATTTCCAGGAGCTGGCTTTTTACCATCAAAAATAAAATAGCCACCTACTTTTTCCTGAAAACTACTAACTCTTGGCTCTTTATTATTCGATAGCAAGGTGGTTTGAAACCCAAGCTCTCTCAAGGACTGAAATAAAGCAATCACTTTCTCTGTTGCTGGTGCTCCATGTGGCACCAATGTATTATCAATATCGAAAATCAATCCTCTAAATCCCGCTTCATACAGTGCCTGAAAATCAATTTCATATACTGAATCGAAGTCTTTCTGGGGATAAAATTTATGAAACATAGCCTTACCCACTTTCTTTGAAATTCTTATTCTTGTTATTTTAACAAAACACCTTGCGTTACTGCAAGGTGTTTTCTATAATCTCTAATAAAATTTTGGTATCACGATTCCATCATCTGTTTGCTGTGATTGGAAAATATTCTGACTGCTACCCACAAAATACTGGTATTCCTGAAGAATGGAATCCTTTATCATATCTGATATAGCCTGTTCCACATCCAGATTCAAGATATTCTTATCCTGTCCAATATAATCAAAACTCTCATTTTGCTGAAATGTTAAGGATATGTTTTCTAAATCTGCCTGTTTTTTAGCCTGTGACTGATTGCCACCTGTTCCTGTTTCTGCTTCTTTTGTTTGTAGAGAGGCAAGACTTATGGGTTGTTCTTTTTCCTGATCCTGTTTTTGAACAGTTTCCAAATCCACTGTTTTGATATCATAAACTTTACTTGAATTATAAAAACTACCATAATCACCAATTCTTCCAATCTCCATAAATCTCACCTCCTTTCTTATATATGTTCTTCCATTGTTTATTATATTGGCATTCTTTTATATATCATAAGACTTTTCCTATTTTTTTTATATTTCATCTGCAATTCCAGATGCTTCCAAGAGTTTTTTGGTATATGCTTCTTTGGGATTATAAAAAATGGTTTGTGTATCACCCATTTCAATAATTTTACCCTGTTCCATTATCATCACCTGGTCACACATTTGATAAACAACTCTTAAATCATGAGAAATAAAGAGCATGGCCAAATTTCGTTCCTGTCTGATCTGTAATAAAAGTTTGATTATTTGTGCCTGAACCGTAACATCAAGAGCTGAAACAGCTTCATCCAGAACCAGTAATTTAGGGTCTGTCATTAGCGCTTCTGCAATACAGACTCTTTGCCTTTGTCCCCCTGATAACTGATGAGGATAACGATCAAATAATTTTTCATCCAATCCAACGGATTCTAATATGGAAAAAGCTTTTTTTCTTATTTCAGCCTGTTTCCATTTTTTCTGAACTCTCAGAGGTTCCGTTAAGGTAAAACCAATGGTTTTGGATGGATTTAAAGAATTGTAAGGATCCTGAAACACCATTTGAGGTTTTGTTCCATGATATTGAACTTGTCCCTGATATGTCTGATTCATTCCCACAATTACCTTCGCAAGGGTGGATTTTCCACAACCACTCTCTCCGACCAAACCAAGCACCTGATTCTCCTCCATGGAGAATGTGACACCTTTTAAGACTTCTTTATCTTTCTGTTTTTTACGAAATAAAAAGGCTTCTGTTTCAAATCCGACCTTTAAATCTTCAATTTCTAAGAGCTTCATGACTACACCTGTCTTTCCATTATACCACAAGAATTAACACTCTGGAAGTTCTTTCCTTTTTTTATCAAATTTAGGAATAGCAGCAATTAATTGTCTGGTATATTCCTCTTTCGGATTTTGGAAAATCTCCAGGCTTGTATTTTCTTCCACCACATTCCCTTGCTGCATCACCAGTACTCGATGGCATAACCTTTTTACCAGACTTAAGTCATGGGAAATAAAGAGTATTGCTGTCTTTTTTTCCCTATTCAGTTTTTTTAAAAGCTCAATGATTTGCGCCTGAACGGTCACATCCAAGGCTGTTGTAATTTCATCTGCAATTAAAAGTTTCGGATTCATAATCATAGCAGCTGCAATCATAATTCTTTGTCTCATTCCGCCAGATAACTGATGAGGATATTGATGGTAAATTAATTCTGCTTCCTTTAATTCCACCGCTTTCATGCTTTCAATCGCAAGCTGATACCGTTCCTGTTTTGATAGTGATGTATGAATTCGTAGACTTTCTTCTACCTGCCATCCTATTTTTTTTAATGGGTTCAAGGAAGTCATCGGTTCTTGAAAAACCATGGTGATTTCTTTTCCCTGTAAGTTTCTTAAATCTGTCCTGCTACAGGTTAATAGGTCTGTATCTTCAAAGTAAATGGCTCCTTGCTTTTTCATACCACTTCTTTTCAGTAATCCTGCAATGGAAAGGGCTGTTAAGGTTTTTCCGGATCCAGATTCTCCTACCAGTCCAATAATTTCACCTGGATTCATGGTCAGGCAAAAATCGTGAACCAGGGTTTCTTCTGTTTTATCATCTTGAAAATCGATGGTTAAATGTTCTACCTGTAACATGGGTATCCTCCTTACAAATCTTTGGAAAGACTTTCTGCTAATAAACTAAGTCCAAGCACTAACAGAATAATTGCTAAACCTGGGAAAAAAATATACATAGGTGATGAAAAAAGATAACTTTGAGACTCCGATAACATCCGCCCAAGACTAGCATCCGGCGGTTGGACACCAATACCTAAAAAACTCATACCGGCTTCAGCTAACACCGCATTGTTAAAACCTATCATAATGGCAGACAGCAACACAGTTTTACAATTTGGGAGTATATGAACAAACATGATACGTAGTGGTTTTACCCCTATCAGCTTTGCATTTTCTATATAATCCATATTTTTAATACGTATAAATTCTGCCCTGACAATTCTTGTAAAGCTCGGTACAAACGCAATTCCAAGTGCAATTACCACCTGAATTTTCCCTGTTCCTAGTAAAGCAATCATAACAAGTGCTAATAAAATACTAGGGAAGGCAAACATCACATCGTTTATTCCCATAATAATACGATCAAAGATACCACCCAGATATCCTGATAAAGCACCTAACACCATTCCAATGGATGCTCCGATCAGTACCGTAAAGAATGCAACAAAAAATGTGGTCTTGCTTCCCTCCATAATTCTACTCAACAGATCTCTTCCCAGATGATCGGTTCCTAATATATGCCTGATAGAAATCCCCTGTAACTTTTCAACGGCATTCATGGCATCAGGATCATAAGGTGTGTAAAATATTCCTACAAAAATTAACAAGACCATAAGTCCTGTAATCAAACTTCCAACGATTCTGTTAAATGATATAGTTCTTTTGAATTGCTGTCTCACCTTCATAAAGCCTCCTTGATTCTGGGATCAATTCTTCTGTAAATAATATCCACAAGAAAATTGATTACAATCACAAAAAAACCTAATAACATGATAATACCTTCTACAACTGGATAATCGCGATTGGATATAGAGGTTAAAAGAATTCTGCCAAGACCTGGAATTCCAAAAACCTGCTCGACAATGATACTTCCTGCCATCATATCCACAAAAGCCATACCCCAAAAAGTAATGACTGGAATCAAAGCATTTTTCAAAACATGTGTATACAAAACTCCATCAATGGTATTCCCCCTACTATAGGCTGTTCTCACATAATCTAGTTTACTCTGTTCGATAACAGAACTTCGTAACATTTTGATTGCCATAGCACTTTTTGGCAACGCAATGGAAAGTGCAGGAAAACATAAATAAAGAAAAAATCCAAGTGGATCTTTTTCAAAGGCAACAAAACCTCCTGGTGTAAACAACCTGAAGATAAGCCCAAAAACTAAGGTAAAAAGTATACCCATAAAAAAGGGAGGAATAGACATCGTTACCTGATTCAATATATAAATGGTTCTGTCCAAAAATTTATCCTTATGCTTTGCAGTGTAGATTCCAAGAGGAATCGAAATTAGAAGCATAAACACAAAGCTTAAGACAGACATAAAGAAAGTGACAGGAAACTTCTCCCCTATCATGGTCCCTACGGGAATTTGGTAACTATAAGAAACACCAAAATCTCCATGTAAAAATCCAAACAACCAGTCAAAATAACGCACAAAAAATGGTCTATTTAAACCCAGCTGTTC
>CANRGO010000094.1 GCA_947630125.1 uncultured Lachnospiraceae bacterium
GAAGCATTTACTTCTATGCGTATGAGAGGTGCTTCCTCAACGGATATTGCTGTTTTAGTTGTTGCAGCTGATGATGGTGTAATGCCACAGACCGTTGAAGCAATCAGTCATGCAAAAGCGGCTGGAATCGAAATCATTGTGGCTGTTAACAAAATTGATAAACCAAATGCAAATATCGAACGAGTGAAGCAGGAATTAACCGAATATGAATTGGTTTCTGAGGATTGGGGGGGGACTACCGTCTTTGCGCCTGTTAGTGCGAAAACTGGCGAAGGAATTGAACAACTTCTGGAAATGATTACACTTACTGCGGACATTTTAGAATTAAAAGCAAATCCAAATCGTAAAGCGAGAGGGTTGGTAATTGAAGCAGAACTTGATAAAGGAAGAGGTCCGGTTGCTACTATTTTAGTTCAAAAAGGTACACTTCATGTGGGAGATTTTATTTCGGCAGGAAGTTGTTATGGAAAAGTTAGAGCTATGGTGGATGATAAAGGACGCAGAGTAAAAGAAGCGCTTCCTTCTACTCCAGTTGAAATTCTTGGTTTAAATGATGTACCAAATGCTGGCGAAGTATTTATTGCTCATGATAGTGATAAGAATGCGAAAAGCTTTGCAGAAACCTTTGTTTCACAAAACAAAGAAAAAATGCTGGAAGATACAAAAGCGAAATTATCTTTGGATGATTTATTTACAAAAATTCAGGCGGGCAATTTAAAAGAACTGAATCTGATTGTAAAAGCGGATGTTCAAGGTAGTGTTGAAGCGGTAAAACAAAGTTTGTTAAAATTATCAAATGAGGAAGTTGTTGTGAAGTGTCTCCATGGAGGCGTTGGTGCAATTAATGAATCAGATGTTATTCTTGCAAGTGCATCATCAGCAATTATCATTGGATTTAATGTTCGTCCTGATGTTGCAGCTAAGGCAACAGCAGAACGAGAAGGCGTAGATTTAAGATTATACAAAGTTATTTACAAAGCGATTGAAGATATTGAAGCTGCAATGAAGGGAATGCTTGATCCAGTATATGAAGAAAAAATTATTGGACATGCAGAAATTCGACAAATCTTTAAGGCTTCTGCAATCGGTAATATAGCTGGTAGTTATATTATGGATGGAAACTTCCAGAGAAATTGCAAAGTGCGTATAACAAGACAGGGAAAACTTGTATTTGAAGGTCCTTTAAAATCACTGAAGCGTGAGAAGGAAGATGTAAAAGAAGTGAAAGCTGGATTTGAATGTGGTATGCTATTTGAAGGATTTGATCAAATGCAAGAGTTTGATGTTGTAGAGGCTTATATCATGGTTGAAGTACCAAGATAGAAAGTAGAAAAGGTGTAACATGAGAAAAAACAGTGTAAAAAATACTCGAATAAATGGTGAGGTACAAAAAGTACTGGCAGAAACCATTCGTGGAGAAATAAAAGACCCAAGAATCAGTTCTTTGACCAGTGTGGTAGCTGTTGAAGTAGCACCTGACTTAAAAACCTGCAAGGCATATATGTCAGTTCTTGGTGATGAAAAGGTACAAAAGGATACATTGGCTGGTTTAAAGAGCGCGGAGGGATTTATCCGCGCGAAACTGGCAAAGGTGTTAAATTTAAGAAATACTCCAACGATACAATTTGTAATGGATCAATCCATTGCATATGGAGTGAAAATGTCAAAATTAATTGATGATGTGAACAAAGATCTTCACGAAGATGAAAGGGTGGATGCTGAATAATCAGCCCCCTTTTTTTCGCTATAAGGAGAAGTGTTATTATGGAAAGAATTTTAGATGAAATAGGTCAGGTCTCACGAATAGGAATAGGAGGACATATAAGGCCAGATGGTGATTGTATAGGTTCTGCTATGGGGCTTTGGTTGTATTTAAAAAAAATGTTGCCAAATTCTGTAATTCAAGTATATTTAGAAAAGCCGGCTGATATCTTTCAAATTATCGAAGGTGTTGATGAAATACAACATGACATCAATACCGATGAGCAGTTGGATGTTTTTATAGTATTAGATTGTGAACCGAATCGTTTGGGCTTTTCCGAATCACTTTTTCAAAAAGCTAAAAAAACCATACAGATTGATCACCACATTAGCAGTAAAGGCAGTGCAGATATTGTATATATTAAGCCAGATGCTAGTTCGACAAGCGAATTAATCTATGATCTATTAGACAAGGAACAATTAGATATTGAGATTGCGAAAGCATTGTATATTGGGATGATACATGATACTGGAGTATTTCAATATTCCAATACTTCGAAAAAAACACTTTTAGCTGCAGCGCATTTAATTGAGTTTTCATTTGATTTCCCTTCCATTATTGAAGAAACATTTTATCAACGTACACTGGAACAAAGCCGTCTGGTTGGTAAAGCATTGATGGAGTGTGAGTTACAATTAGATAATAGAGTGATGACTTATTGTATTTCGAAACAAGAGTTATTGAGTTTTCATGCTGGCAATAAAGATTTGGAAGGAATCGTAAATCAAATGCGTATGGTTAAAGGAATAGACTGTGCAGTGTTTTGTTATGAACTTTCTGATGGAGAGTATAAGTTTAGTCTGAGATCAAACCAACATGTGAATGTGAGTATCATAGCAGCCTCGTTTGGTGGTGGTGGACATGTGCGTGCCGCTGGCTGTAGTGTCGTGGAAGATTACAAAACAACTATGGAACAAATACTTTCTCAAATTAAGCTGCAATTATCCTAAAACGAAAATTTTAAGAATGAGGTTTTACTTTGATAAATGGAATAATCAATATTTATAAGGAAAAAGGTTATACCTCTCATGATGTGGTCGCAAAAATGAGAGGTATTTTAAAACAAAAGAAAATTGGTCATACAGGAACCCTGGATCCAGATGCTACTGGTGTATTGCCCGTATGTCTGGGAAATGGAACAAAACTTTGTGATATGCTACAAGATCAGTCAAAGGAATACATCGCAACATTACGGTTTGGAATTGAGACAGATACACAGGATATAAGTGGAACTGTAATAGAAAGTTATGATTGTTCTATATTAAATGAAGAACAGGTGCGAATAGCAACGGATTCCTTTGTTGGAGAATATTACCAGATTCCACCTATGTATTCAGCAAAGAAAGTGAATGGAAAAAAATTATATGAATTAGCAAGAGCGGGCAAAGAGATTGAACGAGAAGCTAGTTTGATATATATGAAAGAAATTGAAGTTTTAGAAATGAATTTACCGGAATTGAAACTCAGAGTACATTGTTCAAAAGGAAGTTATATTCGCACACTATGTCATGATATTGGGAAAAAACTTCAGGTGGGAGCGGTTATGACTAGTTTGGAGCGTACTCGAGTAGGACAATTTCAATTAAAAGATAGCATTACATTAAAGGAACTTGAGGAACTAAGAGATAGGAACCAGGTAGAAGCACATGTACTACCAACGGATATTGTTTTTGGGGAATATAAAGCTGTGCATGTATTACCTGAATTTCAAAGACTTATCGAAAATGGAAATGGTCTTTTTCTCACTTTCATCAAAGAAAAGCAAGAGTTTTTAGATGGTGAGATAGTCAGAGTATATGATATCTCGGATAGGTTCTTTGGTTTATATCGCTTTGATGAGGAAAAACAAATGTTAAAAACTTGGAAAATGTTTTTGTAAAAAAGGAGTTATATGAAAATAATCCATAATCAGACCACATTTATGCTGGATAAAAGAAGTGCTGTTGCTATTGGAAAATTTGATGGAGTTCATATTGGACATCAGAAATTGATTAACCAGCTTCAAAAGCAAAAGAAAAAGGGAATGCAAACAGTTATTTTTACTTTCGATCCTTCTCCAGCTGAGTATTTTGCAAAACTAAAAGGACAGGATTTTTTAGAATGGGAAATCACCACAAAAGAAGAGAAAAGATCCTTATTTGAAGAATTTGGAGTTGATGTTTTGGTTGAATTTCCTTTAAATGAGATTACTGCACACATAGAGCCAGAAGTGTTTGTGGAACAATATCTGGTAGAGTACCTAAAAGCTGGATATATTGTCGCTGGTACAGATTTGTCATTTGGAAATAAAGGGCGAGGCAATGCTGAGCTACTTCGAGAAATGTCTGCTCAATTTGATTTTCAAATTGAAATTGTAGATAAAGTTTGCTTTCGTGGACTCGAAATCAGCTCCACATTAATTCGTGAAAAAATAGCCAATGGAGAAGTGGATGAATTAATTGATCTACTGGGAAGACCATATAGTTTTCAGGGTATTATTCAACATGGTAATCATATTGGACGAACAATTGGAATGCCAACAATAAACCTAGCCTTTGAAAAAAGGAAGTTGTTACCGCCTTTTGGCGTGTACTATTCCGAAGTGGTTTGGAATCAACATACCTATTATGGAATTAGCAACATTGGGAATAAGCCAACCATAAGTGATAAAGAGGCTACCGGACTAGAAACCTATATTTATGATTTCGATCAGAACTTATATCATCAGCATATCAAAGTAAAACTATTGAAATATGTGAGAGAAGAATTGCGATTTGAAAGTTTGGACAAACTCAAAGAACAAATGGAATTAGATTTAAATGGCGGGAGAAGGTTCTTTGGACTTTCTTAATCTAAGAATGTAATAAGTTTGTAATAGTAATAAGGTGAAAATTGACTTCAATTAAGAATAGATACAGTATTAAAATATAAGATATACACAAAGTTTAGTGTTTTTTATTTTTTAAAGTAGTAAAAAAGTCCTATATTGTATTGACAAGATAAAATAGGATTGCTATACTCTTCTTAGATTTGTAATAACTTTGTAACAAATCATGGAGGAAAGAAATAAATGATAAAAAAAATCGCCATATCTGTTTCCTTATTTTCCATATTGTTTGGTCTTCATACAACAAGCGTTCATGCAGCGACATTTTCAGAAGTAAAAGAAAGTGCAAGAGTTGGAGCAGCAGCAGTTCTTGATACAACGGTGATACAAGATGCATCGATAAAAGAAAATATCAGTTTTTGGGGATATACAAACTTAGGGATAGCCAATGTTGAAAAATACTTAAATATAAGAGAAGCACCAAGCACAACAGGGAAATTAATAGGCAAAATTGGAAATTTAGCAGCCTGTGAGATACTTTCTACCAAAGATGGCTGGGCATATATTACATCAGGATCCGTTACTGGATATGTTTCACAAGAATTTTTATTTACAGGAGCTGACGCAGTTTTGAAGGCTGTAGAAGCAGTGCAAACTGTTGCAGTCGTTCAGTGTGATGCTTTAAAGGTACGTGAATTTCCAAATACAGACTGTCAGGTTATGTTAACTGTTCCTTCAGGACAAGAGCTGGAATATGTTTCAGATGAAGATGGTTGGGTTAAGGTTCTTATAGATGATGAAGAAGCCTATGTTTCCAGTGAATTCGTTGCAATTGAAACAAAATTAAAAACAGCCTTTACATTAACAGAACTTTTTTATGGTGAAGGAGTTTCTGATGTTCGTGTAGATTTATGTGAATATGCAAAACAATTTTTGGGAAATCCTTATGTTTGGGGTGGCATTAGCTTAACAAAAGGTGCAGATTGTTCAGGCTTTGTGTTAAGTGTTTATAAGGAATTTGGTTATGATTTACCTCATTCTTCAAAATCCCAGGCAGGAAGTGGAACAAAGATTTCAGCAAGTGAAGCAAAACCGGGAGATTTATTCTTTTATTCGAAAAATGGTAGTATTAATCATGTTGCAGTTTACATTGGAAACGGTCAAGTGATTCATGCTAGTAGTCCAAAATATGGGATACGTATTTCGAATGCATATTATCGGACACCAACCAAGGTTGTGAGTATATTACCTTGATAAAATTCTTTACAATGCATATTAACTATGCTACAATTCAAAGGTATGATTAGCCGTTGCTCAGAGTCTGGACACTCCGACCTCATTCTTGGTATCAGGCGTTTATAAAGAAAAGGAGATTACAATGATCGCAAAAGACAAAAAAACTGCAATAATTAAAGAATTTGCAAGAAGCGAAGGAGACACAGGTTCTCCAGAAGTACAAATTGCTGTATTAACAGCTAGAATCACAGAACTTACAGAGCATTTAAAAGAAAACAAGAAAGATCATCATTCAAGAAGAGGTCTTCTTAAAATGGTAGGTCAAAGAAAAGGTTTATTGAATTATTTAAAAGAAACCGATATTGAAAGATACCGTACTTTGATCGAGAGACTTGGAATCAGAAAGTAATTTCTACATGAGAGAAAAGGGCGGATTAATCCGCCCGTTTTTTTTATAAACCAATTATTCAGGTAGAGGAACCAAACCGAGACCACTCAGAAGCAGATTTCTTTATGAAATCTATTTCTGAGTAGTTTCGGATTCTTCTGCCACAAAAAGAAAAGGAGAATTAATATGTATAAGACTTTTACTATGGATCTTGCAGGAAGAACATTAAAAGTGGATATCGGCAGAGTTGCTGCTCAGGCAAATGGTGCTGCATATATTCAATATGGAGAGACCACTTTATTATGTGTGGCAACTTCTTCTGAAAAACCAAGAGAAGGAATTGATTTCTTTCCACTGAGTGTAGAATATGAAGAAAAATTATATGCAGTTGGTAAAATACCAGGTGGATTCAATAAAAGAGAAGGTAAAGCAAGTGAAAATTCTGTTTTAACTAGCCGTGTTATTGATAGACCAATGCGTCCACTTTTCCCAAAAGATTATAGAAATGATGTTACGCTTAACAATCTTGTGTTAGCAGTAGATCCTGAATGTAGACCAGAATTAGTTGCAATGATAGGCTCTGCACTTGCTACTTGTATATCAGATATTCCTTTTGATGGACCATGTGCAACCACTCAGGTTGGAATGGTGAATGGAGAATTTATAATTAATCCAAATCAGGAACAGTGGAAAAATGGTGACTTAAATCTTACAGTAGCATCAACATCAGATAAAATCGTTATGATTGAAGCTGGTGCAAATGAAGTTCCGGAAGATAAAATGTTAGAAGCGATTTATATGGCTCATGATATGAATCAAACTGTAATTACTTTTATTAACCAGATAGTTTCAGAACTTGGAAAGGAAAAACATTCCTATACCAGTTGTGCAATCCCTGAAGAAATGTTTCAAGCTATGAAATCAATCGTAACGCCAGAAGAAATGGAAGTTGCAGTATTTACAGATGAAAAACAGGTTCGTGAAGATAATTTACGCGTAATCAAACAGAAATTGGAAGATTCTTTTGCAGACAAGCCAGAATGGCTTTCTGTTTTAGGAGAAGCTCTTTATCAGTACCAGAAAAAGACAGTACGCAAAATGATTTTGAAAGATAAGAAACGTCCTGACGGAAGAGATATCAAACAAATTCGTAAATTATCTGCAGAAATTGATTTGGTTCCAAGAGTACATGGTTCTGCTATGTTTACCCGTGGTCAAACACAGATTTGTACAATCACAACACTTGCTCCTCTTTCAGAAATGCAGAGAGTAGATGGACTTGATGAAAATGAAGTAAATAAAAGATATATGCATCACTATAATTTCCCATCTTACTCAGTGGGAGAAACAAGACCTTCCAGAGGACCAGGTCGTCGTGAAATCGGACATGGATCTTTGGCAGAAAAAGCATTGATACCAGTTCTTCCAAGCGAAGCTGAATTTCCATATGCAATACGTACTGTTTCTGAGACCTTTGAATCCAATGGTTCAACTTCTCAGGCATCGGTTTGTGCTTCAACTTTATCCTTAATGGCTGCTGGTGTACCAATTTTGAGACCGGTTGCAGGAATCTCTACTGGATTAGTTACTGGCGATACCGATGATGATTATATCGTACTAACCGATATTCAGGGACTAGAAGATTTCTTTGGTGATATGGACTTTAAAGTGGCTGGTACAGAAAAAGGAATTACAGCAATTCAGATGGATATTAAAATTCACGGATTAACAAGAGCAATTGTAGAAGAAGCTATTGCAACAACAAAAGAAGCAAGAATGTTAATCTTAAATGATGTTATGATACCATGCATTAGTACTCCTAGATCAGAAGTTGGACAATATGCACCTAAAATCATTCAAATTAAAATTGATCCTGAAAAAATTGGTGAAGTTGTTGGTCAAAGAGGAAAAACAATCAATGAGATTATTTCTCGTTGTGAAGTTAAAATTGATATCACAGATGATGGTTCAGTTTCTGTATGTGGGACTGATGCAGAAAAAATGGATCAAGCTCTTTCTATGATTAAAATGATTGTAACAGAATATAAAGAAGGTGAAATTTATACTGGAAAAGTAATCAGTATTAAAGAATTTGGAGCTTTTATAGAATTTGCACCTGGTAAAGAAGGTATGGTACATATTTCAAAAATTTCAAAAGAACGTGTTGAAAAAGTTGAAGATGTATTAAAACT
>CANRGO010000095.1 GCA_947630125.1 uncultured Lachnospiraceae bacterium
TGTAAATATCTAGGATATAAACTTGGGCGTCATTATCAATCACTTTCCAGAAAAATGGTTATTTCGCTCAGTATGAACAAGGATTACTGGAGATTGCAATCCCTGAAATCGGCTGCATCAAAGATTGACGCAACACAGGGGTATGGAAAGACAGAAGCTGAGATGAAAAAGTAGGAGGACATACTTATGTGTGGAATTGTTGGGTACATTGGTCGGGAACAGGCAGCTGGAATTATTTTGAGTGGCCTTGAAAAGCTTGAATACCGTGGATATGATTCGGCCGGAATGGCAATCTATGATGGACAGAAAATCAACATTACCAAGGCAGTTGGAAGATTAAAAGCATTAGATGAGATTACGCACGGCGGAGAATCCATGCCAGGAATGGTTGGAATCGGACATACCAGATGGGCAACACATGGCGTTCCGAATCATGTGAATTCGCATCCTCATTTTAACCAGGAAGAAACCATTGCAATTGTCCACAATGGAATTATTGAGAATTATATTCCGCTTCGTGAAAAATTATTGAAGAGAGGGTATACCTTTGTGTCAGACACAGACACAGAAGTCATCGTTCATCTTTTAGATTATTATTATAAAGGAAATCCCCTCGAAGCAATTACCAAGGTGCTACATCGTGTGGAAGGTTCTTATGCATTTGGAATTTTATTCGCTGACAAACCAGACGAAATTTTTGCGGTCAGAAAAGGAAGTCCTCTGATTGTAGGAAAAAATGAAACCGGCAGTTTTATTGCATCTGATGTTCCGGCAATTTTGAAATATACAAGAAGTGTTTATTTTGTGGATGAACAGGAAGTTGCCTGTTTAAAAGAGGACTCCATTCGGTTTTTTACCGTGGATGAAGAAGAAATTCAAAAAGAATGTGTTCATATTGACTGGGATGAGAATGCTGCTGAAAAAGGTGGCTATGAGCATTTTATGTTAAAGGAAATGTATGAACAGCCAAAAACAGTCATGGATACTCTGATGCCTAGAATCAAAGGAGAAGAGATTGTGATTGACGAGCTGAACATGACAGAAGAGGATCTGCGCTCTATCCGCAAGATTCATATTGTGGCATGTGGTTCGGCTTATCACACGGGGGTGACTGGAAAATATATCATTGAAGGTCTCGCACGAATTCCGGTGGAGGTAGATGTGGCTTCAGAATTCCGGTACCGCAACCCTGTTCTGGAAGAAGGCGGCATGGTCATCGTCATCAGTCAGTCTGGTGAAACGGCTGATACGCTGGCAGCGCTTCGTGAAGCGAAGGCACGTGGATTCAAGGTGCTTGGTATTGTGAATGTAGTTGGTAGTTCCATTGCCAGAGAAGCAGATAATGTGATGTATACCTGGGCAGGGCCTGAGATTGCGGTTGCAACAACAAAAGCATATAGTGCACAGTTGATTGCACTTTATCTGCTTGCGATGAAGATGGCAAAAGCAAAAGAGCAAATCACGCAGGAGACAATCGTGGATATGATTGAAGATCTGAAACGTCTTCCAGATCAGATCGAGTTGTTGTTGAATAATAAAACAAAGATTCAGCATTTCGCAAATCGATATATTGGTGCAAAGGATATTTTCTTTATCGGAAGAGGAATTGATTATTCGATTTCGCTGGAAGCTTCTTTAAAATTAAAGGAGATTTCCTATATTCATTCGGAGGCATATGCGGCAGGAGAATTGAAGCATGGAACGATTTCTCTGATTGAGGAGGGTACGCTTGTTGCTGCGGTTTCGACGCAGAAGAGTCTGTATCAGAAGACAATCAGTAATATGGTAGAGGTGAAGTCACGTGGCGCATTTGTTCTGGCTGTTACGAATGAAGGGAACCTGGAGATTGAGAAGGCTTCTGATTATGTAATTACAATTCCAGAAACGAATCAGTATTTTACGAATTCGCTGGCGATTATTCCGTTGCAGTTGTTTGCATATTATGTATCGATTGGGAAGGGCTGCGATGTGGATAAGCCGAGGAATCTGGCGAAATCTGTTACGGTTGAGTAGGTTGTGAGGTGGGGATGGGAATGTTTCCAAAGTCGGAGGCGCTTGCGCTTATTGGATTTAGAAACTCCTTTTTTGGAAATCATTTCCCATCCCCACCAGAGCAAGGGTATCGAGGGATGGAAAGATAGGGAAATCATACAGCTTTTAGTTTGTGTGAAGGCGAAATGTAATTTAATGCTGGTATGTTTATTGGACAGGCAAAAGAAGATAATGGGTAAAGAAGAGGAGAACACATCCACTTCTTTACCCATTATTTTTTATAACAAGAGAAAGGTAATCTATATGAGTGAGACGATAACTGTAACGGGGAAAGCAAAACTATCCATGCCACCAGATACAATCTGTGTAAACCTACTGATGGAAACCATTAGAGACACATATGAAGAAACGATGGAGGCATCAACGAAATCGTTGAATATGCTAAGAGAGGTTCTTAAATCAGAAGGATTTGAAAAGAAAGATATCATAACAAAGAAATTTGTTGTGGATCTTGAGTATGATACTTATAAAGATCATGATTTTGTGAAGAAAAAAATTGTAGGATTTAAGTGCTGTCATTTTATGAAGATAGAATTTCCAATAGATGGGAAGCGGTTATCAAGAATAGTATCACTTTTTACAATTTGCCCTGTATGCCTCGACTTTTCTATTCATTACATGATTGGAGATATGGAACAGGCTAAAAACAATCTGTTAGAGAAAGCTGTTATGGATTCCAGAAATAAAGCACAACTTATAGCAAGAGCTTCCGGAGTTGAAATTGGAAAAGTACAATCAATAAACTACTCGTGGGAAGAAAATAAGGTTTTTTATGAACAGGTCAAATACAGCAGAGAAACCATATGTGAACAGGCGATCTGTTATACAGAAGATAATCTGGATATTGAACCGGATGTTTTTGAACTAACCGATGTTGTTACTATCACTTACAACATTCTAAGCTAATGCAGAGGTACAATATGAGAAAGCGTTTCTGGTATTGGATATATTTAAGCAGAAAGAAAAAATGTCATGGATGCTGCTTGTTTTGCACCTTTTATGAAGTATGTAGTTTGGATAAACAGAATATTTTGATAAAAGAAAAAATACAAGTAAAAAAACTGAAAAACGTGTTCAAACAATTGGACTTGTAGTATCAAGAGGCGTATAATCTGAACTGTGGAATCACTACTTATAGTGACAGGGAGGGTACGTTTGTGGCAAAAGGTTCTAACCAGAAAATGAAAATGATCTATCTTATGAAGTTATTTATGGAGAAGACAGATTTATCGCATTATATAACAATGCCTGATATTATAAAATATTTAGCAGCTCATGATATTCAGGCAGAAAGAAAGTCTATCTATACGGATATTGAGGCATTAAAGAAATATGGGATGGATATAGAGGGAGTTCAGCAAAAAGGTAGTTACCAATACCATCTTGTTAGTGGAACGTTTGAATTAGCAGAACTAAAACTTCTTGTGGATGCAGTACAGTCTTCAAAATTTATTACTATCAAAAAATCAAAAGAACTGATAAAAAAATTGGAAAGTTTTGCAAGTGAATATGAAGCAAGAGAATTGCAACGTCAGGTTTATGTTACGAATAGAATCAAAACCATGAATGAGAGTATTTACTATAACGTTGATGGGATTCATGAAGCAATTAATCATAACCGCAAGATATCATTTCAGTATTCACAATGGACTGTATCAAAAAAAGAAAAATTAAAACATAACGGTGCACTCTATACTGTCAGTCCATGGGCTTTGATGTGGGCAAACGAAAATTATTATTTAGTATCCTATGATTCTGAAAGTTCTATGATTAAGCATTTCAGAGTGGATAAGATGAAGTCAATACAGGTCGAACAAGAAAGCAGAGATGGCAGTGACCAGTTCAAAATGTTTGATATGGGAGAATATGCGAAACAGACTTTTTCTATGTTTAGCGGAACACCGGAACGAGTTAAGCTTTTGTGTGAGAATAGTCTAATTGGAGTTATTATTGATAGATTTGGCAAGGACAGCATGGTAATCCCATATGATGAAGATCACTTTACTGTTTCAATGGATGTTGAAGTGAGCTTACAGTTTCTGGCGTGGGTAATTGGGCTTGGATCTGGTGCAAAAGTGATATCTCCGGTGAGCGAGGTAGAGCGGATGAAGATGGAAGCCAAAAGATTAATGGAGCAGTATAATTAAAAAATATTATTTTTGATAGACTGTGGAGAGAGTGAAGAAAAATGAAATGTTATATAGAGAAGTTATTTACAGAGAATGAGAAAGGAGATGTTAAAGAGAGCGGAGTAAGATATATTATTGGAAGTACAGCTATGCC
Organism: uncultured Lachnospiraceae bacterium; assembly: GCA_947630125.1. Taxonomy (GTDB): domain Bacteria; phylum Bacillota; class Clostridia; order Lachnospirales; family Lachnospiraceae; genus CANRGO01. Next base: position 4,336 of record CANRGO010000095.1, read on the forward strand.
ACCCGAGAATTTGGCACAAGATTATTGCGATAAGCAAAGCATGTCAATCAATAATTTTGATATGAATGAATTAGAAAAATTATTAAAACAGTGGCAAACAATGGAACCACTTGATCAAGATATTATTTTATTTGATAGTAATGAAGTAATTTGTACTTTAGAGACAATCAAAACATTGAAAGAAATAGCTGAACATAAAAATATTAATATAATTATTTGTAAAGATTTCAATGGAAAAAGAAATCGAATATTTCAAGAAACGACATATTACGACGGTAGACTACCTGATATTGATGAGGGGGTTGGTTTGCTTTTTTCTACTACATACCCTAACAATGTATTAGTTGAAAAAATGTTAGGAAGAGACAAATCACATGATAATATTTTGTATGTGATAAATTGTGATGGACCTAAAATACAAAAATATTATAGTAAATTAATAGATCGTTGTATGGAAATAAATTCTGTTATGAGATTCTCTAATATGTATTATACAACATTTCCAAAAACAATATTTTGTTTTGATTCAATAGAAAGTTACAAAAATTTTAAGTCAGGATTTGATAAATTAACTGAGAATGAGGAAATAGCAAAGTGGATGATGACATATGGAAGTGACTCAAATATAGTTTTGAACATGTCAGTATCTGTAGATTTAGGATGGCGGGGAGAAATTGATGATAAGTGATGAAAAAAATAAAGTCATAGTTTGGGTTAATGAAGAAACAGAGTTGAATTGTAAAGGAATTGATTCCAATATTATCATTGTAAAGGATGATACTCATAAAAGTGCATATGACTGTTTCATGAAAATCAAAGACAAGGCAATAGAGATAACTTTTCCACAGTTTGATATGCAACCAGTATTGTTTGAAGTGGAGAATGATGAAATTGCAATTTTTATTAATCAGATATATGGAATGATATGTAAGAATCAAGTGGTTGGAGTTGATATATCTGAGATAGCAGAATGTATCTCGAATAAAAAATCAGGAAAATTTATTACTGAATTAATTTCAAAACAGGATACTGAGCAAGTCACCAAAGTATTCAGGACTAAATTACATAAAGGAAGAACTGGTATTATATTTCGAGTTGAAGGTGATGTTACATTATCAGAGAGTACAGAATTAGCTGATAATATTCTTGATGAAACTTCAAATGAAGATACTATTGATGTTTTTTCGGTGACCTATGAAAGTGATAATTATCAGGATACAAAAAGAATATCGATGTGGTATTGAATAAGCTATATATAGAATGATAGTGAAAAATAGTAAAATGAAGGAGAACACATGGGAGATTTAAACATTAAAACCAATATGATTGGCGAGAGTATTAAAATTTTATCCGAATATAAAACTAAAAAAATTTTAAAAGGCTATGATTATAATATTTTTTCATTGTTAGATATTGAACGAAAAGAATATGAAGTTCATGAAAAGATGATATATAACATTCTCACTTTTCCATTTGATAAAAGAATAAGCAAACTATTTATTAGAAAGTTTATGGAAGTAATGGAAATGCCGGGGCCATACATTGAAACTGAATGGGATGTTATTAAAGAATATGCGACGGTTGATTATGGAAGAATAGATTTGTTTTTTCAATCAAAAGAAAATAAAAATAATAGAAAATGTATTATAGTTGAGTTAAAAATTGATGCACAAGATCAACATGAACAGTTATATAGATATGCAGAATATGTTAGTGAAAAAATGGGAATAAAAGATTTTAGAATTGTATATATTACATTAGATGGACATGGTGCTTCAGAACAAAGTCTTGGATTGGTAGACAAAAATAAAGTGAAGGATAATATTAGTTATGTATATATAAAAAAGTGGTTAGACATGTGTGTTAATGTCTGCAAGGAACAAGAAATTGAAGACAGTTTTATAAAACAATATATCAAGTTAATTGAGAAAATATATGGAGATAATGAGATGGAAAAGTCGATTGATAATTTAATTACTACAAAAGATGAGCTATTGGCAGCAATGGAAATATCAAGTTCATTAATACACGTAAAAACGGAAGTGCTTAAGGAATTTATGAAGTCAGTAAAAAAAGAAGTAAGTAAATTAAAAATGGAGCCAATTCTTGAGAATATTGATGATAATGCAGAAAATTATTTTAAGAAAGCCACAATCCCCTTTTTAACCTATTATATAAAGGATTTTAAATGTAGTACATTTAGTAAAGTATCAATAGTATTAGAATTATATATTGAGCATGATTTGGAATTTAATATATCGTATTATGATACCAATTTAGATTATATAAAAAGTTCTGATTTCAAGAGTAAACAGAAGCGTAGAGCGAGTATTATAGAAGAAGCAATTACTGCTGTATTTGGAACAGTTGTAAGAGATAATCGATACTCAAGTATAATATATAGGCCAGTACTAGACAAGCATGATCATAAATATGATTTTAAGCACTTTACGGAAAATTGCTGTAATCTTATCGATGAGGAAGAAAGAAATTTAGAAGCAGAACGTATTGCAAGACAAATGGTATCATACATTAAATTAATAAAAAAAGAATTACAATGCTTTAGCTAGAAAATATAATATGTTTTGGATTAAATTGTGATAGAAAAATTAGAGTTTCTATCAAAGAAAGTTATTGAGTTTGATAAACTAACAAAAGAAATGGAAGCTGTATTCCCAGAAAAGTCATATAAGGAATGTATAATAAAAAGAAAAAGATGAAATATATAAAGCACTTGTAAATTTACAGTTTCAATAAGATAGAATAATTAATCCAAAAGCTGAAATAATGGTTGCTGGACAGGATTTGGGAAGCTTAAAACTTAAAGGTGAACAATCGTAAAGGCTAGTGATGTAATGAAATAACAATGATTAGGAGTCGACCACATGCAAGGTTACAACTGTATTATGGTATTTAGTCAGGACAACAAAAAGATACTTTTTTGCAAAAGAACAAAAGATCCTTATAAAGGATTATATAATCTGGTAGGTGGAAAGATTGAAGAAAATGAAGATGGATTTGAGGCAGCATATCGAGAGCTGAAGGAAGAAACGGGAATAAGTGTAAATGACATTAGTCTGAACCATATGATGGATTTCACATATTTTAATCAAAACTGTTATGTTGAAGTATACGCAGGGAGACTCATTAATGCTGTTCCCTTGATTGATGAACAGCATCCTCTTGAATGGCTATCAGCAGATGAGAACTTTTTTGATTGTACCAAGTATGCAGGTGAGGGGAACATTGGTCATATGGTAGAACAAGTCAAAACATATGGAATGGGACTTAAAGATCGAGATCTTATTCATCCTAAAATGGAGATTAACAATCGATCAGTATGTATCGGTGTAGATGGCTGTAAGGGCGGCTGGATCACCGCTGTTTTGGATAAAGGCAAACTTTCCATTAATAAGTATAGTAGTTTGGAAGAAATTGTAAGTAAATATCCTGATTTTAATGAATTTCTTATAGATATGGTGATAGGCCTGCAAAGTAATTCTGGTCATATCAGGCCAGACACTTATGCAAGACAATTGATTAAAGAAAGATCTTCAACGATATTCCCAGCACCTTGTAGGCAGGCAGTATATGCAGACTCTGTGTCAGAATCCTATCATGAAAATAAAAGAGTTTTAGGGAAGAAATTCACACCACTGACAGTTGGAATTATTCCTAAAATAAGAGAAGTAGATAGTTTTCTTCAAAAGAATCCTGAGTACAAAAATAGAATAAATGAAAGTCATCCAGAAGTTTGTATAGCAAGGCTTAATGGTAAAACGATGATGTCAAAAAAAGCAGAATATGATGGGATCAAAGAACGCATAAATCTTTTGACAGCATATATTCCGGAATTATCGGTGACAAAACTAGTAGCATTGTCAAAAAGCATGAAGTGCAACGCGGATGATATTATTGACGCAATAACATTAGCAA
>CANRGO010000096.1 GCA_947630125.1 uncultured Lachnospiraceae bacterium
ATAATTATGGTAAAGATAGAAAATGAGTACCTTGAATTATCTGTACTGGATCATGGTGCTGAGCTATGTAGTATTTTTGATAAAAGAAATCAAAGAGAAATGATGTGGAAAAAAGATGAAACTTACTGGAATCGATATTCTCCCATTCTTTTTCCCAACGTTGGAAAAACATTTCAGAATGTCATGAAAATAAATGGAACGCTGTATCCAACAAAACAGCATGGTTTTGCAAGGGATTGTGTGTTTACCTTACTACAGCATTCAGATAATACGATACAGTATTCACTTAAAGCCAGCGAAGACACGAAAAAAATATATCCTTATTTGTTTGAACTGATTCTTGGATATGAGCTTATTGATGAAAAAATAGTTGTTTCCTATGAAGTAATGAATCATGGAGATGAAGAAATGTATTATACCATAGGCGCTCATCCAGCATTTGCAATCCCTTTTGATGGGGCGGATGGAGAAAATTTAAAATATCATACTTATAGCCTACTCTTTAAGGGAAAAGAAGAATTACAATATTTATTGGCAGATCCTGAAACAGGATGTGCATTGAAGAACCTCCATTCCATGAAACTAGAAAATGAATGTTACACTCTTTCAGAAGATACGTTTGTTCATGGGGCAAGAATTTTTGATCATCAGATTGAAGAAGTGACCATCATCAGACCTGATAAGAAACCATTATTAACACTAAGAAGTCCAGGATTTCCCAGTTATGGAATCTGGAGTGTACCTGGTGCACCATTTCTTTGCTTAGAACCTTGGATGGGACGATGTGATGATGTGGGCTTTCAAGCAGAACTTAGAGAGAAACCTATGGTTTGTAGTTTGCCTCCCTATAAAACTGATAAATTTTATTATGAAATTATTTGTCATAATGAGTAGAACTGTGATATTCTAGGAATAACAAAATGATAATGAATATCATTTGTAAGAAAAGAAAGACTAGATAAAATGGGAGATTTAAATATGGACAAATTACAAATTGCAGACAATACCTATCAATTATCCGTGAATATTGAGAATATGTTGTTTGAAGGAGTTTGGGAAATGCCTGAAGGTGTATCCTTAAACTCTTATATCATTAAGGGCGATAAAACAGCCATTGTGGATGGATTTTGTGGATGGGACGGTGTTCCTGAGACATTGTTTTCCCTATTCGATGAACTTGGCATTACAGTAGATGAAGTGGAGTATTTGATTGTAAATCACATGGAACCTGATCATTCAGGTTGGATTGAAGCATTTCGTAAGATAAATCAGAATTTTAAAATTATCTGCTCTGATAAGGCAAAAGCACTTTTGGAAACCTTTTACGGACATACTGAGAATGTTACCGTTGTAAAAGATGGAGACAGTCTCGATTTAGGGCAGGGACATGTAGTTAAATTTGTTTCAATTCCAAATGTACACTGGCCAGATACCATGGCTTCTTTTGATGAAAAAACAGGAGTTTTATTTTCTTGTGATGCCTTTGGTGCCTTTGGAAAACTTGGAAAAGAAAAGTATGCGGAAGATATTACCGCTGAAGAAATGGAAGTAGCATTAAAAGAAACGGTACGCTATTATTCGAATATTCTTGCTTCCTTTACGATGGCAGTAAAGAAGGCTGTTAGTAAGTGTTCCCAGTTACCAGTGAAACTGGTAGCACCAGGTCATGGTTTAATGTGGCGGGAACCTAAGAAAATCATGGATTTTTATGATGCTCTTGCAGATTATCAAAAAGGTGTTGCAAGAAAAGAACTTGTATTTTTATGGAGTTCTATGTATGGGATGACTGAAAAAGCAGTTCGCTTTGTGGAATCTGTTTTGGCAAAAGAAGATATAAAAGTAACCATGTTAAATGTACCGGAAGCATCTTGGGGAACTATCTTAGGTGCAACATGGACAGCAACTGGTGTGATTCTTGCGATGCCAACCTATGAATATAAGATGTTTCCACCAATGGCAGCAGCCTTAGAAGAACTTGGTAGAAAACGTGTACTTGGAAGAAAAGCATTTCGTTTTGGATCTTATGGATGGAGTGGTGGAGCACAGAAAGAACTGGATGAGATTATGACCCGATTATCAATGAATTGGGAATTTTTAGAGCCAGTGGAGTTTGCTGGCAGCCCTAGAGAAGAAGATTTTATTATTTTAGAACAGCGTGTAAAAGAATTGGTCGCACAAGTAAAAGAAATTGGCGTTGAATCATAAGAACGAATAAGAGGGGGCGATCAACCCCCTCTTATTTATTCCCCACTAACTTCAGCAAGGTAAGTATTTAATTTATCTGTTAAAAAGTCAACGTTTATACCATGAACGTAACAAGCTTCTTCCAAAGTTTCCATTTGAGAAGAAGGACAGCCTAGACAATGCATTCCAGACTCCATTAAAATTGGTGCAAGTCCCTGATTCACACGTAAAATTGCTCCAATATACATATCTTTATTAATAGCTAACATAAGAAAGCCTCCTTTCGAAAAATTCATTTTTTCCTAACCGACAAGAAAACTATAGCACAAAAGTAATTGCTTGTGGTAGCCTTGGCTACAGTTTATAAAAAATTAAGGAATTAGTAAAAGTCTCAAAAATTATGTATAATAGAAAATATAAATATAACATAACAGTAAACAATAGTAGAAAGGACGAAAAATGGAATTTTTTCAAGAAAGTAGTATCTGGGTATATCTTTTTATATTTTTAGGCAAAATTCTGGAAGTCACAGTATCGATTGTTCGAATTGTTTTGATTAATCGTGGAGAGCGTTTAAAAGGTTCTATCATTGCCTTATTTGAGATGTCGTTGTGGCTATTTATAACGGGAACCGTTCTCGCAGGTTTTCAAAATGATTTTAAAAGAGTTTTAATTTTTGCAGCAGCATTTGCAGTAGGAAATTATTTGGGGTCTTGGTTAGAAGATAAATTAGCCTTTGGATTATGTTCTGTTCAAGTCATTGCTACTGAAAATACGGAAAGTCAGAAATTGGTTTTGCTACTTCGGGAACGAAATTTTGCGGTTACCGTCTTAAGTGGAAAAGGTAAGGACGGAGACCGGGAATTAATGGTTCTTCATATAAAGAGAAAAAGAATAAAAGAAGCAGTGGAGCTTATTAAAACGAATTTAGAACAGGCAGTTATCGTTGTAAATGATACAAAAGTAATGCATGGTGGTTTTGTTAAGAAGTAGAAGGAGTAACCGTGAAAAAAAGTCAGATTTTATGGAAGATATTTGTGGCCACTTTATATCTTAGCGCATTTACCTTTGGTGGTGGCTATGTAATCATCTCTTTATTAAAGGATAAATTTGTCAATCAGTTAAAATGGATTGAGGAAGAGGAAATGCTTGATTTAGTTGCCATTGCACAATCCTCTCCAGGAGCAATTGCTGTAAATGGGGCGATTGTGATTGGATATAAATTAGGAGGGCTTTTAGGAACTTTGGCTGCAGTTTTTGGAGCAGTGCTCCCACCACTTATCATTATTTCTCTTATTTCTATGTTTTATGAAGCATTTCGTGACATCGTATGGATTCGTCACCTGCTAACAGGTATGCAGGCTGGTGTCGGGGCATTGATTGTTTCGGTTGTTTATGATATGGGAAGTACTTTGATAAAGGAAAAAAAGATAAGTACCTATGTAATTATGTTACTTAGTTTTATAGCTAATTTTATATTTCAGATCAATGTAATTTATATTATTTTGGCAGTTGCATTCTATGGTGTGATTGTAACAGTATATTCCGAAAGGAAGGGACGACTGTCATGATATATGTGGAACTTTTTTTGAGTTTTTTACAAATTGGAGCCTTTAGCTTTGGTGGTGGATATGGAGCTATGCCATTAATATATGATCAGGTTGTAAATCGACATGCATGGTTAAGCACAGAAAGCTTCACGGACTTAATCACCATTGCAGAAATGACTCCTGGTCCGATAGCAATTAATGCAGCAACCTTTGTAGGGACAAGTATGGGTGGACTATTAGGTGCAATTGTAGCTACATTGGGATGTATTCTGCCTTCTTGTATTATCGTCACTTTAATTGCACATTTGTATACAAAATATCGTAATTTAAAAACGATGCAACAAATTTTGAAAAATTTAAGACCCGCTGTGGTCTCAATGATTGGAGTTGCGGGATTATTGATTTTAAAAGCAGCTTTTTTCATTGAGTCTGAAAATGGAATTCAATTTTCAAACATACGCTATCGCTCGCTGCTATATTTTGTGGTTGCGCTAGTACTTCTAAAGAAAACAAAAATGAATCCAATTTTGATTATGATTTTTTGTGGATTAATGGAAGTTTGTATACAATTTATTTTTTCTTTGATATAATATTACCAACATGTAGGGGCATGTTGGTTTTATTTTGTGTAAAAATAAATAAGGGGGAAAACAACCATGAAACTGATGATAAAGCAAAGAGTTTTTTCATGGACAGATACCTATGATGTCTATGATGAGTATGAGAACAGTAAATATTTTGTAAAAGCAGAATTTTTATCCTTAGCACATAAACTACATATTTTCGACAGAAATGACAGAGAAATCGGCGTAATCAGACAGAAATTGTTATCGTTTATGCCGATTTTTGAAATTGAAAAAGAAGGGATAATGGCAGGCAGTATTCAGAAAAAATTCACCTTTTTTAAACCTCGCTACGAAGTGCATTATAAAGGCTGGATGGTAGACGGTAATTTTTTAGGTTGGGATTATCATGTTTATCAAGAGAATCGGCAGATCATGACCATTCACAAAGAGTATTTACATTGGGGAGATACCTATGTAATAGATTTTCATGATGTTTTGGATGAGGTTGATGGTTTACTTCTTGTAATTGCAATTGATGCTGCAAACCGCTCCAATAATAATTAAAGCAGAATTGATGAAAAGAAAGGAAGGATACTTGAATGCAACATGAGATCAAGCAAATGGGTCAGTTACTAGACTTAGAAGGAAATCTGATGGAACCTGGATTTTCAAAACAATTGCTTCCCATCTATCGCAGAGAAGCAATTAAGGTATCAAATTTACGAATCAAAGAATGGGATTATTATTATATTGGAAATGACGAGTATGGCATTGCGCTTACAATTGCGGACAATTCTTATATGGGTCTTGACTCCATTACATTTTTTGACTTTATAAAAGCAGAATATAAAACGAAAACTTTTTTACAAGTACTAACATTAGGTAAAAAGAACTTACCGAGTACTTCCAAAGAAGGAATGATTACTTCTGGTGGGAAAAAATATAACCTAAGCTTCTCTCATGAAGAAGGTGTACGAATCTTAAAATTTTTCTGTGAGGATTTTAGTGGTGGGAAACCAATTTCTGGAGAAATCAGATTAACAGAAGAGCCAAAGGAATCCATGGTAATTGCTACTCCTTTTCATAAAAAGGGACACTTTTACTTTAATCAAAAAATAAACTGTTTAAGAGCAGAGGGCTGGGTTCATGTAAAGGGGCATGAATTTGATTTTCATAAAGAGAATAGTTTTGCAGTTCTTGATTGGGGAAGAGGCGTATGGACCTATTCAAACACCTGGTACTGGGGAAGTGCATCGGGTGTGGTTAATCAGATTCCTTTTGGATTTAACCTTGGGTATGGATTTGGTAATACAAATGCAGCAAGTGAAAATATGTTGTTTTACGATGGTAAGGCACATAAATTAGATCAAATTACGTTTCATATTCCAAAAGACAAGAATGGAATGGAGCAGTATTTAAAACCCTGGCATTTTACAAGTAATGATGGTCGTTTTGAGATGGAATTCAAGCCGATTCTTGACCGTTCTTCTAAAGATAACCTGTTGTTTCTGGTATCAAATCAACATCAAGTGTTTGGAAAATTTACTGGGAAAGCAATTCTTGATCAGGGACAGGTAATAGAAATTAAGGACTTCATAGGTTTTGCAGAGAAGGTACAAAATAAATGGTAATGAATATTACGGATGAAGAAAGGTTGGGTTATAAACATGATACTCATGAAAAAGAAACAACAAAAGAATACCATGGAGTCAATAATTGCAAAAGAAACAAAGGAAGATTCGGGTTTAACTGATGCTGTGATGAAAAAGAGCTTAGCATGCAATGAAGAAACACTTGTAAATGTAAATAAATTATTGCAATTTATGACTTCCCTAGACTATGTTAAAGGGATGATACTTGATGCAAATAAGCAGGCTGATTTGGTAGAAACTGTGGCTGCAAGCAGCGAGGAAATGAGTGCATCAACAGAAGATATTTCAAATTATGTGCAAAATTCAAATATAACAGCAAAACAGACAATTGATGAAACTGCTGCTAGTTTACGAAGAATAGATGCAGCATTTTTAACCCTTTCTAAAAACATCGAAGAAACAAAAGCTGTGAAATCTGTAATGGAAGAAGTTACGGAAGAAACAGAGAAAATCAATAGTATGGTAAATGTAATAAAATCAGTTGCAGATCAGACAAATCTTCTTGCCTTAAATGCCTCCATCGAAGCGGCTAGAGCAGGAGAGCATGGAAAAGGTTTTGCAGTTGTTGCAGATGAAATCCGAAAACTTGCAGAAAGTACAAGACAGCAGGTTGGATATATTCAGGAAGTTGTGAATGGACTGAATGGAAAAATAAATAAAACAAGTGGTGAAATAGAGAAAGTAATCAAAACATTTCAAGACTCTAAAAAAGAGATGGATGATGCAACAGATGGTATTCGTGGAATCAATAAATCCATGACGATTATCGGTGATAGTTTTAATGAGATATCTGCAAACGTACAGGAGCAAACAGCTGTTTCTCAGGAGATGTCAGCAAATCTATTGAACATCAATGAAAAAGCCAATCTACTAAAGACCGAAGCTAATCGTACAGGTGAAGCTTTCTATGAAATATCAGAGAAGATAGATAAAGTACGTATGCATGCCTTAGCTGTTGTAAGTGGTATGAATAGTAAATCTATGATAGAAGTGACCATAACAGATCATTTATTATGGAAATGGAAAGTTTACAATATGATTTTGGGTTATGTGAATTTAAAAACAGAAACAGTTGGAGATTCCAATGGCTGTCGTCTTGGTAAGTGGCTACTTACACTAGATCGATCGAATCCACGCATTACAACCCTTATTGAAACGATTAAAAAGCCACACGCGCAATTGCATGAGGATGCAAAACGTGCAATCCAGGCTTATGAGAGACATAATTTGTTAGAAGCGGAAGCAATTTTACTAGAAATAGAAAAAAGTTCGAAGGCAGTAGTGAAAGCCTTGGAAGAAATGAAACATGTTCTGTAAATAAAAAATTCCTGTGAAGTTGTATTCACAGGAATTTTTCTATTTTGCTTTTCGTAATATTTTTTTACTAATTTTTTTGGCTCTTTTTTTACATTTTCCACAGCCAGTTCCGACTTTTGTCTCCTGTTTAATTTCTTTGAAGCTAGTAGCTCCATCTTTTACAGCCTTCTTAATATCTTTTTTAGTAACCTTATAGCAGGGACAAATTATCTTACTCATTATAGTACCAGGGATGGCGCGGAATAAACTCTTGCTCCTAATTCCTGATCTAACATATAAAGTCCTTTGGAATCATTTCCAAACAAATCCATTTTTTTAATCAGGTTATCAGCATTGGTTTCTTCTTCTCCCTGCTCCTTAACAAACCAATCTAAAAACTGCATGGTTCTGTAGTCTTTTACTTCAAAAGCAGCCTCGTAAATGGCATTGATTGAGTTGGTGACAAAAATCTCATGTTCTAAGCCCATTTTTAATGGATCCATATTCGAAGTATAACTTCTGCTAGGATCTTCGATTCCAGAAAGTGTAACCTTTACATTGTTATTTTGCATATATTGCATAAAGAGTAACGCGTGGTCTCTTTCTTCCTGTGCCTGAATTTTATACCAGTTTGCAAAACCCTCCAGACCTTGATCCATAAAATAATTTGCAAAATCTAAGTATAAATATGCTGAAAAAAATTCTTTGTTAATTTGACTGTTTAATAATGCACTTACTTTTTCACTTGTCATTGCTAAAAACCTCCTTAAATTTATTCATTAGTAATTCAATTATAGCATTAATCCATGGCTTTACAACCGTTAAATACTTAAAAATATATAAACTTGAATTCAATTTTGATTTCCTGTGATATACTAAAGAAAGTTATAGAAAGGGAGGTTATGAGTTGAAATGATACGTTTTGAGTGTGATTATGCAGAAGGAGCTCATGAGAG
>CANRGO010000097.1 GCA_947630125.1 uncultured Lachnospiraceae bacterium
CGTATAAACAACTCATAATCTTCACATCGCCAATGCTTCTTGGATTCGTTATAACAGTTAAACTCCAACACCGACCTTCGTATCATGATGGTAGGATGGATAAATGGTGAAAAGCGAAGGTAGTCCTTACGCTCAGGTACTTCTTTCATCCTTCTCACACCCCAAACACCTTTATCATCAATCAACTTTGCATTACAACCAACAAAGGCTACCTCAGGATGCTCACGTAGATACTGGACCTGGAGAAATAAACGATTATGTTCTGAGATATCATCCGCATCCATTCTTGCTATATATCTTCCTTTTGCACTTCGAATACAGGTGTTTAAAGAGTATGCTAATCCATTATTTTCAGAACTGCTTAAAAGTCGTATTCGATTATCATGTTCTGCAAGAAACCTCAACTGATTATTTACATCTTCGCTAGAACCGTCGGAGTAAATAATAAATTCAAAGTTAGAGAAACTTTGAAACAAGATAGAATTCACGGATTCTCTTAACTGTGTAAAATTCATTTGATTATAGACACTCATAATCACACTGACTTCTGGATAAGTACTCTGATTCATATCAACACCGGGTCCTCTCAATAACATATTTAACGGTTATTATTTGATTCTACTGATTGGTATACCTGTCTCATTATTTTTTCTGTTTCTCTGATGTGAAATTGCTCTGCCATATCCAGACAATTTCTAGACATATTACTTTTCACTTCTCGTTTCATCATGAGTTTTCCTATGCCCAGCGAATACTCCAACGGATTTTGGCTACTACATGAGAATCCATTCATGCCACTCTTAAGATACTCTCTGGTTCCCCGACAGTCTGAGGTAATCAGGGGTATTCCACCTGCCATGGCTTCAATGGCTGCTATTCCAAGCCCCTCTCGTTTAGAAGGAAAGGCAAAACAGTCTGCTGCTTGTAGAACCTCTGGGATATCCTTTCGAAATCCAAATAAATGAAAACGCTCTGACATCCCAAGTTTCTCTGCCAAATCCAGTAACGCATCCTTCTGCTTTCCTCTACCACAAATACCATAATGTATGTGGGGAAATTCAAGTTGTGCACAAGCTTTTAAGATAACTTTATGATTTTTATTATGATTTAATTCACCCACAGACAAGACAAAAAAAGCATCCTGCGGGATATTTAATTGTTTTCTAATTTGTTCACGGTACCCGATCTTTTCTTTGAATTTATTGGTATCAATACCAACACCAGGAATCTGAAAAATCTTACCGTTTTTTCTTAATGGAAATCCTTTTACTCTTTTGTAATCTTCCTTGTTTATAGTAACGATGATATCCGTAAATCTTGCCAAGAATCGCTCGACTGGATAATAAAGCAACCAATTTAAAATCGGAGCTCCATGATAAAAGTGCAAACCATGAGCTGTATAAATCACAGGTATGGATTTCTTTTCCTTATTAATACTGCAAAGTCTTCCAATGACACCACCCATAGGATTGTGACAGTGGATCAAGGTAATATTTTCTTCTCTTACTATCTTTTTTAATTCAAGCAGTGCTTTTAAGTTACGTTTTATTTTCAATGGCGATTTTTCGATGGAAATATGATGTAAGATTACTCCCATGGCTTTTAATTCTTCTTCCCTCACCTCATAGATAGGATTTTGAAAGTTAGAAGCATAATGAATTTGATATCCCATTTCTATTAAAAGCTTCACATCATTCAGTTCAAATTGGGATAAAAACCCACCAATGGTTGTCAGAATCAGAACTTTTTTCATCTCTCATCTCGCTTAAAATTATTCCGGAACACCCAGACTACAGATGTTCCGGTCCCACATGTCATTTTAAAACTTGTTTTGAATAATCATGCATGATTATTTAAGGTTTTTACGCCTGAGCTGGCTGAATTTTTTTCAGACAGAATAGTACTCCCATAAAACAAACGATTGCTCCGATTAAAGCGTATGGTGCTGCTTCTCCGGTTTGAGCAGATGCATTTGCTGCTACGATTGCTACTGGTGATAAAGAGGTAAAGGTTGCTGTAACAGTTCCATTTCCTACTGCATCTGGAGTGATTTTTTCCCAACTTCCATCTGCTTTCTGGTGAAGAACATAGATACTCTGGCCTGCTACGATTCCAGGTACGTTAAATGTTAACTGTACTTTTGAAAAAGTAGTTCCTGCTGGTAAAGATACATCAACAATCTGAAGAACAGATGATGCTGCACCAACTAATGAAGCTGCCTGTGACTGTGCTGCTTTTAAAGTAGCAACGCTTACAGTTTTCACGGTTACTGCCAATGTTTTTTCCACGCCATCTACTAATACAGTGTTACTTGCAGTAACGTTTGCATAAGTAGTTGCAGGTGTATTTGCATCAGTAGCTGCAGGTGTAGGTGTTGTTGTTGCAGGTGTTGTTGTTGCAGGTGTTGTTGTAGATGTTGTAGTGCTTGTTGTTGCTGATGTGGTTGGGCTTGTTGCTGCGTTAACAGTAAGACCCATCATCATAACTGTTATCATAGATACTGCGATAACTGCTGCTAATTTTTTCTTCATGTTCGATTTTTTCCCCCTTTCTTCCTTAGTACATGTGGTTTATATCAAACTCTTTCGAGTTTAATACCATACTTATTCCGTTACTTCCTCATAAAATAACCGAATGACCAAATCATAAAGTGCCTGTTGGTCTGGATAAAACTCTTCAAACATAGTGCCACGTATGGTTTTTCCCTGTAAGGAATACACCTGAGCTCCAGAGAAACTGTAGCTTGTGGCTTCTGTTGCCAGATACAATATGGAATCTGCACTGACATTTGTTACCATATATTTAGATAGGATGTTATACACATCCAAGGGAAACCCAAGATTTTCTTTTGTTTTCATCATTGCTTTTTGAATATATGCAGTCAGGTACGTTTTTTGACGCTCTAACCTGGCACCAGCAGAGTTGAAGGCGAACACATCTCTGGTCTGTAAAAACCATTTTGCCGTCTCACCCTGAAGATTAATGGTTTGTCCTGCCTCATATGTCACTCCATAGATATCAATCTTATTTGGAGTTACCACGTCCACACCACCAACGGCATCGTTTAACTTGGCTACTGCACCAATATTCAAAGAACAGTATCCATTGATTGGAATATAATAGAACAGTTTCGATACCGCTTGCACTGCTCTTTCGCAGCTCAGATGCATCCCATCACCATATCCGTGTTGCAAGGTTAACTGTCTTCGATCTGTCATTAGAAAATTACCTGCTCGATCATACATTTCGATATCCGCAATGGTGTCTCGATTAATTCCAACCACAGAGATTTGTTTTGTATTAGGATTTAAAACCAATAGAAACATCGTATCGGATTGACCACCACTGATACCATCCTTTGCGGGAGCAACTTCACCAGCCTGATCTATCCCCAAAAACAAAAATGTCATGACATCTTCATTAAAGTGATAGGTCTTATTATTGTATTGAATGTTACCGGCTTTACTTTTCACTTCTTTAACTTCTTCGGTTTCTTCTTTATTTTCTACCTTTGATTCTTCTGTAACATCTGCTTCTTCCACCACTGGGTCACTGCTGTCAACATCGCTTTCAATAGCTTCCTCTTCTGTGGTTTCCTGATAATCCTTCTCCACTGCTACACCTTGTTCCATTGCATCCTGCATTAAATCCAGTTGTTCTTCACTTTGTGCCTGATATAATTTGTTTTTTCCATTTGCACGAACAATATAGAAGCTTGCAGCCATGATTAACACAAGCGCAAGTAAAGAAACTGAGATAATTAAAATAATCTTTTTCAATTTTGTAATGTGATTTGCTTTATTCATTGATTAAGACTCCTTGTACAAGATATCGCTTATTTTTTTCTCCCGTTACACAGGTTGATAATGTCAGAATATGATCAGTGGCACTAACTTCTATGTCTTCACGAAAATGTGCTTTTTCTCCAACATTGGTATACATCTGGTCAATGAAATTCTGAAAATGTTCCTCAGTGGAAAAATCAAAGTTGTAAAGCAAATGTGCATTGGAAAATTCATACACTGCAAAAATATGATATATCAATGTTTTTTCTGCTGTATAAACGAATATATAAGGATGTTCATTAAAATACGTTTCATCTTCAAATTCATGTAGTTCCCCAAACATAGACCCGTTTAACATATTGTGACCATATACAACGGTTAACTTATCTGAGAAGTCCTTCTTATTTATATAGTCAGTATAAATAGATCCCATATTTAGTTTCTTTCCGTCCACACCACGATCTAAATAATAAGATTCAATAGTTGGATGCTGCAGGATCGGATAGTCGATGTCTGTATCCGGTATATAAATCCATGCATAGATATCAGGGTTAACCAAGGCTAGTTCCTGAAAATCCAAAGCTTTCTCTGGTATGGTGACCGTGCTTTCTGTTTCTTCAATCTCTGTATCATCCTCAATAGCTACCTGTGTGTTTTGATCCGCCACTTGAGTTGTTACATTGGTTTCCATTTGGAGTTCTTCCATCATTTGATCGGCTTTAAAACTATGGTAAAAGTCTCTCACTGATATTCCAATAAATACTAAAAATCCAACAAAAAATAGAAACAGTAAAATCAAATACATCTTATTTTTTCTGCTTCCTGTTTTTGATTCCTTTTCATCATGTTCTACGTTCATTATCTGTTCCGCCTTATGCATTTCTGAAGAAATTCTGTACTACAAAATATTTAGAATTTTTATAAATATATCACAAAAAATACACAAATTTGCTTCTTTGTAACTTTTCAAACTTTTCTTGTAACTTTTTGTTTTCCCTGTCCAAAAGTACTAAGTTTCTATCTAGAATATGTGTATAAGCTTACTTTCACATGTTAAATAGTCAGAAAATTACATTATTATATTATTATTGCATGCTTTAAAATATAGTATTACAAAAAATACATTTTATTACATAAAAGCAGTCAATAATTACATTTCATTGATTTCATATTGTTCATTCCTTTAACCTATTTTAATAAGGTTTCAAATATTCAAAATTTTGAATATTTTGCACAAAATCGTATTACATTTTTTTGAGAATTTATAGAATAAGGTGATAGCATATGGAAGCCAAAGTACGAGTAGCTATTTTAGATGAGCAAACAGAAAATACATATTTAGCAAAATACATTGAAGAATTAATTGTTAGTAGGTTTAAACAGTTATTTCCAAAGATGTATGAAACTGGAACAGAATTTTTAGCGGATTTTTTTCGAAATGATTGTAATCTTAATCAGACAAAAATCTTATTTATTGATTTGGACAGTATTTCTGATGGAACGCAAATCGCTCTTCAGGCAGTTCTAGCAAATCCAGAACTGCAAGTGGTTTTTATATCCAGCGATCCAAAGGATATTGAAGACATCTTCATAGTAAAACCTTGTGATTTTATCGTGAAACCAATGTTGAAAGATAAAATCACTTCTGCGATTCATAAGGCTATTCATAATTTAAATACCAAGGAACGTTTTTTCTCCTTTATTGCCAATGGTCATGTACGTATTATTTCCAGTTCAAAAATCAGTTACATTGAGAGTGAACGACGACTGTTACACATCAAAGGACATGGTTTAAATGAAAGTGTCTATATGAAAATGGATCAATTCGAAAGTTACGCCCCATCTAACTTTTTAAGAATTCATCAAAGTTATCTAATTAATCTGCATCATATAGAGGCATTATGTGGTAGTCTTGTTACTTTGACAAATGGAGTATCTTTACCGATTAGTAAAACAAGATATCAATCAGCATCCATGATTATTCAATTATTCCTAGACAACAAATTATTACTACAGTAATATCAACAAAAACAGTGCTGCAAAAGTACTATTTTTAGTCTGAATAGACATTGAACTTTTTCAATATTTATGTTAAATTATTATTCGTCTTGCGTATTTTAAATACGCATTAACATTACATCAGTCATAATATTTTTAATACTTTAGAAAACAGGTATATATATGCTTAAAATTGTGATATGTGATGATCAAAAGAAGAATTTAAAATTGATAGAACAACTACTATATAAGAATTATAGTCATGTATATGTAAAGGTTTATGACAACCCTACTGATTTACTTACTGATTTTCATGAACATCAATTGGATTTCGACCTACTCATTAGTGATATTCGTATGCAAAAAAGTGGAATTGATCTGGCAAAGGAACTCTTAAAATATAAGCCAGATTTACCTATTATTTTTATGTCTGGGTACATGCAATACGTGGAAGATATATTTCAAATTCATCCTGCTTATTTTTTACTAAAACCAGTTACAGAAAATCGATTAAAAACTGCCATTAGTAGAGCACTTGCTCCACAAAATGCAAATCCTTATCACGTAACACTTCAATCAGGAAGTAAACTAGTAAAATTAGATCTAAACTCCATACAGTTTGTTGAAAGTCATAAGCGTCTTTTGGTATTTAACGGATTGTGTAATAAAGAAACTTTATATATGAAAATGAATGACTGGATTTTAGAAGCTCCTGATTTTTTCATAAGAATTCATCAAAGCTATTGTGTGAATATCTACTATATTGAAAGTTTTTCTGAAAAAGGAGTCGTATTAAGAAATAATATAACGCTTCCTGTAAGTCAAAAACGTTACCGAGAAACCAAAGAAAAAATATTGAGATTTATTAATAGTAGTATAGAAATAGGAACCTAATATGAACTTGCATACTTTCTTTTTCATTTTTATTGATGCCCTCATTAGTACTTCATTGATTTACCTCGGCATTGACTTCCTAATGCAAAAGAAACAAATGAGAAAATTTACCCTTTCATTACTTTTTGTAATGTTAATTTTATTTTATATGTATAAATTTTTCTCGGTGGTAACTCAAAATGAGCAATTTTTTATCTTAATCTGCTTTGAATTTATTATTTATCTCTTTTTGTTTTTATCAAAGAGCAATGAGTTAATCTACGCTTACATCGTTAGCCGTATTCAATATATGACCATTTTAATGCTCAGCATACCTCTTATGCTGGGCTTAGACTATGTTATGCCCTTTCACCCTATCTATATGATAACCGAGAAAATGCAAGTACAATATTATTTCCCGTCATTGTTAATTCGTTCGATTCAATTACTATTATGTTTCCTATTTCGTCCTATTCTAAAAAAAGCTTTTTTATATCTGGCAAAAATTCCTTATCGCTATTTATTACTGCTATTTATAACGTTAACTATGATTCTTCCATTTTATGATATGACAAGCGGTAACAATCCCTATACATCCAATTACTTAAGGCATCATTTATCACACATAACAATGTTATTAGTTACTTTTTACCTATTAATCCTACTTTTTTATAATCTTTCTTATATCAGAAGTTCGAATACGGAAGCAAAAAAAAGAGCAGCCTTAGTGCAATTCCAAGAAGACTATCTCGACAATGTTTCACGCATCATGAAGCAGACCGCAAAATTTAGACATGATATCAGTAATCAAATCCTAGTTTTAGAAAAAAATATAAATCACACGATGCCAGAAGAAAATCAAACTTGGAATTATTATGAACGCTTACAACTTGACTGGAGTAAAATTTTGGTTGAATTTGAAGCCCTAACAAAACTTACACCAAATAGCCGAGATACAAAAAAGGCATCAACGAATTTTATACGGCGCATACAACTTTTTTTCAAAGAAGAAACAGTCATTGTATCTACTATTTTTATTTTAATCACCGTTATTTTAACTCTGCATATATACAATGCAAAATTACTGTACAGTCTTTTGTTTCTTTTTACCACCCTCATTTTACTTATATATATTAATATGGCTCAGATAAAATCTACCAATCTGGATGCTGTAAAAAAACAATTACGAAATGAAACTTATACTTCCATCCAACGAGACATGTACATCATTGAAAACCTATTTTCCAGCGTCCAAAACCAATTAAGTTTCCTGGAAAAACGTGATGAGAAGAATTGGATGGCACAAATGTTACATCAATATGATCAAACCTTTTTACGTTTCCAAACCCATAGTTCTATTTTAAATACGTTGTTCTTGATTAAGGACCAACAGTGCAAGAAAAAATCCATTGAATTTCGATGCAACTTTTCACTATCAAAACAGTATCTCT
>CANRGO010000098.1 GCA_947630125.1 uncultured Lachnospiraceae bacterium
GAAGCGGTAGAAGAAATTTTTCTTAGCATCATGACAAATCAAGAACAACCAATTGTAGTGAATGGAATGCCAGGAAGTGGAAAAACTATCGTGGCTATTTTTCTATTTAAATTTTTAGTGGATTATCATGATGATCATGGATACTACCCTTTTAAAGATAAAAAAATTGCGTTGGTAATCCCTCAGACATCTCTACGAAAAACCTTAAAGGAACTTTTTAAGCATATACATGGATTAAGGGCAGCAGATGTCATTGGACCATCTGAAATTGCAAGAGGACATTATGACATAGCCCTGGTTGATGAAGCCCATAGACTTCATCAGAGAAAAAACATTACCAATTATAAATCCCATGATGATAACAATAAAAAATTGGGACTCCCTGAAGACGCTACAGAACTAGACTGGATTTTAAATCAGGTCTCCTGCCCGATTTTATTTTTTGATCAAAATCAAGTGGTTGGTCCATCTGGAATATCAAAAGAAATCCTTCGAACAAAAGTAAACCAATCCTATAAAAATAGAATGATTACCTACTATACGTTGTCCACTCAAATGCGCGTAAAGGGTGGAAATAATTATATTGAATATATCCAAAACCTTTTAAATAACACCGTCACTGAGAAAATGACCTTTGATGGTTATGATTTTAAACTGGTTAATTCTTTTGGTCACTTTGAAACCTTATTACAAGACAAAGAAAATCAAAGAAGTTTGTGCAGAATGATTGCTGGTTATGCCTGGCCCTGGATTAGTAAATTAGATAAATCCCAAAAGGACATTCACATCGAAGGATATGAACGCATGTGGAACAATCGAACTGAAAATTGGGTACACTGCGAAACTGCTCTTCAAGAGGTTGGCTGCATTCACTCCATTCAAGGTTATGACCTAAATTATGCTTTTGTAATCCTTGGAGATGATATAAAATATGACCCTCAAAAAGAGGAAATCATCATCGACGCCAGCAATTACTATGATAAAAAAGGAAAAGCCACTGCAAGTTATGAGGATTTGCTAAACTATATCAAGAATATTTACTATGTTTTGATGACGCGAGGGATAGAAGGTACTTATCTGTATGTAACGAATCCTGAGTTAAAGGCGTATTTGGGAAGGTATGTGGATGTGATTTAGATTATGTGGGTATTTTTAGAAATGATTCCATTTGGTCGACTGGTATCATTTTATGAATTTTGCGCGAATAGATTTCAAAATACAATTATGAAGAAAATGAGCAATGCAAGAGTGCAGCAAATTATTACTCTACTGTAGGTGTATAAAGAAATTGTTAAAAGTGCAGGTGTATAAGATAAAGCTGTTGAATGTTTGAGGAAGTTCGAAGAGCGTATGATACGGAATTTAGAGTATTATAAGTATAACGATGCGAATTAACTGCAAAATTTTTTGAAGTTGATATAAGAACTGTCAGCAGGTATGTGGAACAAAACAATGAAGAAATGACACAAAATGGATATGAAGTCTTAAAAGGAAAGAGACTGAAAGAATTTATTAAAAGTGCAAAAAAATCTGATAAGGACATAAATGTCCCTACCAAAACGACGGTTCTCGGTGTATTTGATTTTCGAGCATTTTTAAATTTCGTAATGGTTATGTCAGTAAGTGGCAAAAGCGCGAGCATTACGTCAACTAATGCTTGATTTTGTCATAGACTTAATTAACAAAAAAACTGGTGGTGGAACAAAATATATAAATCAGAGGGACAAAGATTTCTTATATTCTTCACTACAAGAAGATACTTACAGAAGACAATTTACAGATGCTATTCAACACTCATACGAACAAAAAGGACGAGTTTTAACAAGGATTGAAGCAGAACAATTATTTAGAGAATTTGAAAATATGTTGTTAAAAATTATAGGAATGATATAGGAGTCAATAACTGACGAAATTAGGTAATTAAAGGAGAAAACAATGCTATTAAAAGAAAAATTAGCTGAAAGCACAAGGCAAGAATTACTAGATCAAGCAAGAAGTTTTGAATTGAGTAAATGTTCAGGACTTAAAAAGGACCAGTTAATTAAAAGAATTGTGACTTGTTTTTGCTCAGAGGAAATGGTTCGAAGCCGTTTAGCTTGCTTAACCAAAGAACAAATGGATTTATATCGTAAAGCCTGTATCTCGCCTACTGCTGTTTCTATAAATGAAGTTGTAGATGCAATAAAGTTATATCAGTATTGGTTAGGATATTTTGAGGATCCTACTGACAACTTTTGTGTGTTCGAGGATGTAGCTGATGTATTTAAAAGTATAGATGACGAAGTATTCAAAAAGGAGAATAACAATAAAGGGTGGATGATGAAATGTATTCATTTCTTCATTGAATATTATGGAATAGCTCCTGTAGAAGTTATTTATGAAATGTTCCGCCAAAAAGTAACGTGTACACAGGATGAAATGATAAAAATGCTAGAAGAAATGCCGATGGACCTTATTGAATCTTGTATTTTTCCAATGGATAAAATTGGGATTAAGGAATGGCCGATGGATACACCTTTGCATTCAAAAAATGGATTACTAATACATCTTCCTTTATTTGATAATAATGAATTGGGATATTTACTTAATCAGCAGGCGAATAAAGAATTTTTTATTCCTACTGAAAGAATTATTGATGAAATCTGTAGAAATGAATATGAAGTAAGTGCTTTAGCATATAAGAAGCTGGAGATGTTTTTTATGAAGAAACTTGGACTGAATTATGAGCAGTCGGTGACTTGGTGCCTACAAGTCTGGTCTAATAGCTACGAGGGAAATTCACCAACAGATATTATTAATCACATGACAGAAACCAATATTGATTTTAAAAGTGATAAGATTCTAAATGAGTTTGTTGGAATTCTTATGAATGCTCATAATAGTACTCGTTTAAAGGAAAATCGTGGACATAAACCAGATGAACTGAGAAATCAATTTTCTAGAGGGGGTATACCGACCATTGTACCCGCAAGCTCTAGTGCTGCAGATATATTGAAAGAAACTGGACCACAACTTCAGGCAATGGGTTTTCCGCTTGATCTGAATAGTGGGGCCGATATTATCCAGTCATCATATTATCCAAATGGTTTGAATGGTAATGCAGTTAAAGTAGAGAAAAAAGTCTATCCAAATGATCCATGTCCTTGTGGGTCGGGAAAGAAGTATAAAAAATGTTGTGGTAAATTAGCGTAGAATAGTGAACAGTTCAAATTGAGAACGAACCTGAATCAAGTTACATTGACATTAATGATGAAACAGAATCATTGACAGATATGGACTTAGAAATACTAAATGCTCTAAAAAGAATGCCAGATTCTTCTCAAAGCGTGATAGAAACTGAATTTGGATGGGATGTCAACTATAAATAGAAATATTGAGAAAGTCACTACAATACAATAGAATCTTTGCATTTGAAGGAGCAAATAAGCATGAAACTTATCATAACGGATATTGAAAATTTTAGCATTCCAGTAGAAGGTGATCATAAAATCATCAAACCGCAGGGTAATATTCAACATTGTATTGGTTGTTTTGGATGCTGGGCAAAAACACCAGGTAAATGTGTACTTCTTGATGGTTACGAAGAAACAGGACGAGACATGGGGAAATGCACGGAATTAATTATTGTGAGCCGTTGTCATTATGGCAGCGTAAGTCCTTTTGTGAAAATGATTCAGGATCGTGCGATTTCCTATACGCATGCTGATTTTGTGATTCGAAAAGGTGAAATGCACCATAAACGTAGATATAAAAATATTATTACGTTGTCATCACATCTTTACGGCGAAAATATTACCACTATAGAAAAAGAAACCGCCCTAGAATTATTGAAAGCTAACGCTGAAAATTATGATGGTTTGGTAAAGGATGTTTACTTCTATCAATCTGTAGAAGATCTGGGGGATGTTGTTTTATGAGAATAGCTTTAATCAATGGTAGTCCGAAGGTAAAAAATAGTTCCAGTAGTATCCTTTTAGAAGATTTAAAAGGATATTTAGGAAAAAATGTAGAGATTGTTAATGTAGAACTTCATTCGCCAGTAATAACGAAAGAAGATATCGAAGAACTAATGAAAACAGATGCTTGGGTATTTTCCTGCCCTCTCTATGTGGATGGAATTCCAGGACACCTGCTATCTTGTTTGATTCAGCTAGAAGAATCATGTGTAAAAAATTCGAAGAAACATATTTATGGTATTGTAAATTGTGGATTTTACGAAGGGATACAAGCTAAAATTGCCCTTAAAATTCTGCAAAATTGGTGTTTAAAAACAGGCTATATTTGGAGTGGTGGTATTGGCGTCGGGGGCGGCGGTGGATTAGCAATGATTTCTAATATGAAACCCGGACAAGGGCCTAAAGCAGCTATTGATCGTGCGATAGAAAAACTTGCGCTTAGTATTTTAAAGAACGACATTACTGAGAATCAGTATGTATCGATTGCATTTCCCCGTTTCTTATATAAAATGGCGGCACAACTGGGATGGCGTCAGATGATAAAAGCAAATGGTGGAAAAGCCAAGGATTTAGGAAAAAAGCTAGATTAAAGTTGCAAAGACTAGCCATTTATACGGAAAAGGAGTAAAATAATTGTAGAACACGTCAACCTATCATAAGGAGAACACCATGAATTTATATAGCATTGATAAATGTTATCGAGATTATGAGACAGAAGGCACAGTAGTTCACAATGCTCTTTTTATTCATCACCATAACGGTTCAAGTTGCCAGATGATTGATTATCTGGGCAGTGGAATCGCAAGCTTAGGAATCTATTTAAATCATGATATTGCACTCAAGTCAGCTAAAAGAGATTATCCTGGGAATATTTTTCCATGTCCTTATTGTATGGAAAGATTTATGAAGAAATAATACAAATGAAAATATGTTATTTGATAAATTTTATATGAGAGATTAACAAAACCAACCAAAAAGCAGATAGCCAAACGGCTACCTGCTTTTTTTGTCCCCAAATTCTTTAAAATATTCATATAATCTTTTCTGCTCTTCCCTTTTGGATGTTTTATATGTTTCAACCAAATAAAAAAGTTCGGGATCCAGATGTTCTGCGATAAAATATGCACTTGGTAACTCATGTTCGCTTTCACCAGTTAGATATTCAACGGAAGTCCCCAAGACAGTTGCCATTGTCTGTATTGTATGAATGGAAGGGAGCCTATCGCCAGATTCGTAGCGCAAATAGGCAGGCTGTGACAATTGCATTCGTTTGGCTGCCTCCTGCTTGGTAATACCCAGTTTTTCTCGAGAAAGAATGAGTCTTTGCTTGTCCAAAACAATTTTTTTCATGAATAGTACCTCCAGTAACTGTGTATCAATATTATAACTGATATACATTGATTATACCAATGGAATATTATATAATAAATATACCATTGGTATACTTGCGAAAGGAGCTACATTATGAGTTATGATATTTATTTAAAAGATCCAATAAGCAGAGAAATAGCAGAAGTACCAGCTCATTTAATGATTGGAGGAACTTATAAAGCTGATTATCATCCTGATTCAAAAACATTTACGCCAGCATTAAACACAGAGGCACATCTTAACATCACATATAATTATAGTAGTTATTACTATGAAGTCTATGCAGAGGGTGGAATTAGAGCAATTTATGGAATGATGGGTGTAGATAGTATTCCAATACTTGAAAACATGATTGCAACATTGACCAATCAATACTTACAAAATGGTGAATGGATTTCTACAAAACGTAAAAAGACCTTGTATTTTGACGAAAATGGAGAACAAGTAGATGACCCGTTGATTGCGTATCTGAAAAAAGTACAACTCAATACCAAGGAAATCATAACCGACCGATATGAAGGTGCAAACCCAGATTATTGGGAAGCTACCGCTGCAAACGCAATCAAACCTTTATATCAATTGTTAGCACTTGCAAAAATGAGGCCGGATTGCTTTTGGGATGGAGATTAAATATATGGAAAAGTAGCAGTGGATGGAGGGAAGGAGTGTATAGTATGCCATTTAAACAGGTTGAAATTAAGGAAAAAATAGAAGAGAAAGCAGCTAATAATGCTGAATTTAAAGAGGCATGGGATAATAGTAGGAATGAATACATGTTGTTGCATAATATAGCAGAAATGAGAAAAGAATTGAAATTAACGCAGAAGGAACTTGCAGTTATTTCCAAAAGTTCCCAGCAAGAAATTTCCAGATTGGAGAAAAAAGAACACAGTCCAGCCTTGAAAACTATTTGTAGAATTGTAAATAGTATGGGATATGAACTCGTTTTAAGAAAAAAAATATGATGTACCATCCCAGCAGATAGCCCAAACAGCTATCTGCTTTTTTCAGCCGACAAGAACATCACCCCTACTTCCCCTTCAAAAAAGGCTGAATCAACATATAAGGAAACCTTTGATATTTTGTCTCTGGCATGTTAGGGATACCAATGTTGATTTTTTCCTGAGGATATTTTCCTTGTAATGTAAAGGTTTTAAACAACATATCCCACCAAGGTACCGAAAATCCATAATTGGAATTTGTTTCCGTAAATATTTTTGAATGATGAATGGTGTGAATGGCTGGTGTGATCAACAACTTGTTCAGAACGTTTTCTATATTCTGATGAATTTTAATATTGCTATGATTGAACATGGAAAGCACATTAAGTGCAATCTCAAAAATAATGACTGTTAGCGGACTTATTCCAATAATCAAGATTATCGTCACTTTGATAAAATTTGAAATAATAATTTCTAAAGGATGAAAACGCAAACCAGAGCTGGTATCTAACATCGGATCAACATGATGCATGGAATGCAAACGCCAAAGGAAATGAACCTGGTGAAATAAACGATGCTGAAAATAAATCGTTACATCTAATATAAGAATTCCTAGAATGATAGATACTACCAAGGGAATCTCGAATATATTCAATAGACCCCAAGACTTATTCTCAGCAGTAACCGCCATTTGGTAGGGTATGATTGGAAGCAGTCCAAGAAACAGGTTATTAAAACCAACAAGAAGAAGGTTTGATAATGAATACTTCCATCGCCCTTTCTCAAACTTACGACTTGGAATTACAGTTTGCAATAAGGTAAAAATAATCAATGCACTGGCAAAGCTGCCACCACGAATAATACTTACTACATTCATCAATATCCTCCTATTCCTTCTGCAGTAACAATTTTATACGATCAATTGAATAGCTTTTTAATTCTCTGTTTTGATGGAATTCTTGTTAATGAGCATCTTACTGATTAGAGATAAAGCTACAAGGAATCCAATACCGATACCAATATAGGTAATGGTTTTACCCACATTTCCTTCACCACCGATAATTGCTCCTGCAAGGAAAGTATAGGCAATAGTCCCGGGTAACATACAAAAAAAGCTTGTTAAAACATAGGGCTTTAAAGAGACCGATGTTAGTCCATAAGCATAATTTTGAGCATTAAAAGGAAATAAAGGCACCAAACGAGTAATTGCGACCATTTTCCAGCCTTGTTTTTTTACTCCTTGATCTAATTTTATAAATAAGTCACTTTTTGAAAACTTATCTACGATATATTGGCGCCCTGAATATCTAGCAACTAGAAAGGCTAAAGTTGCACCTGTAGTCGCCCCAATTGACACCCAAACGGTTCCTAAAAGAGGTCCAAACAGAACTCCTGCTAAGATTGTCAAAGGTAGTCCTGGCAAGAAAAAGACGGTAGCCATACTATAGATAAAAATAAATATCAAGGGTGAGATGAGACCAAACTTATCGATGAACACATTTAATTCTTGAATTCGTTCCATTTGAAAATATTGGAATACGTCAAAATACCATAAGAGTGCAAGCACAACCATAATGCCAATTATGGGCAATAGTCGCTTGTATTTTTTTATCACGTTCATGTCTCATTCTCTTTCTTTTTCTAATCATTTCACCTAATTAAAATCCTTTTGTTTGACCTTTCCATGGTGGCAATGTTCCTTCATTATACTCATCAATTCCTGGTCCCTTCAAACGCTTTAATCGCAATATTCCATAAATATAACTTAA
>CANRGO010000099.1 GCA_947630125.1 uncultured Lachnospiraceae bacterium
AAAAAGTTTCATGTATTATCTGGTGGAGAAAAACAACGTTTTACGATTATTCTTGTTATGATGCAGGACGCACCACTTACTTTTTATGATGAAGTTACATCGGGTTTAGATTTTGAAACCAGACAGAAACTGGTAGATAAGCTAGTGCAATGGTATCAGGACAAAGAGGCAGGTCTTTGCGTAGTATCCCATTATTATGAAGAGTTAGAGCAATTAACCAATAAACTTTTGATTTTGGATCAAGGGAAAGTGGTTGATTTTGGGGATAAAGATGAGCTTTTTAAGAAATATTGTGGAAGAGCAATTATTGTAATTGATAACAATGAAAAGAATCGAGAGCTAACCAAGTCCTATAAGAAGTTGATAGCACCAGCCCATTTAATTGCACTATCTTGTGATTCAATGGAAGTGGAAGAAGAAATCACACCACTTCTAATCAAACATGACGTAAATTTTAAACGTAGTAATAATGATATAGAGATGATCTTTATCAATGCCAAGGGAGGAGTTCAAAATGATTAAAAATAAAGTATCCTGGAGTATGATTGTTTATGAATTTCGTAATGTAGCAGGAAATCCTTTTGTGCATATTTTTGGAGTTTTTTTCCCAATGTTATTGGCTATTATTATTTCAAAAGCGGTAGGTTCTGAAATACCAGATGAAACCATACTGGGTGAAGTGGTAACAACAATTTTTCTCGGTATCGGTGCAGTTATCCCTCTGGCAACCATTCTGATGGGCTACTCAAGTACCTGCTCTCAGGACATTGAGAAGGGGATTCCGCTTCGTATGAAGCTTTTTGGATTTAGTGAGAAATATACCATGATCAATCGCTTAATTGCGGAATTTATATACATGACGTTTTCATTTGTTCTTTATTTTATGATTGGTATATTTGTTTTAAAAATCAATACACCTGTTGTTTCTGGTTTTGTATTATATATTGTTGCGCTTTATGTGTTTGCAGCAATTTTGTTTGTCATTGCACATGCAATTGCTAACCTTGTTAAAAAATTTGGTCTTACTTATATGATTTCTATGCTTGTATACTTTTCGATGATGATTTTAAGTGGTATGATGGGAATAACAGTAAACAAACTACCAAAAGGTGTTCGTTTAATATCGGATTTACTTCCTTCCACTTACCTAAATAAAGATTTTTATGAGGTTTGGATGGGTAATTCTTACAATTATGTTCCCATGATACAATCTTACCTCTTTTTCATTGCAATTGCTGGAATATTGGTGTTTGTACTGTGGAGAAAAGCAAAACCAGGGGGACGGTTCTAGTGGTATATATTCGAAAGGAAACAGAGGCTGATTATTTTCAGGCAGAACTTATGACAAAAAAAGCATTCTGGAATTTACATCACCCAGGCTGTGACGAACATTATCTGGTTCATGCATTACGTGGTAGTGCAGATTATCTGGAAGAATTTTCGTTGGTAGCAGAATGTGATGGAAAGATTGTTGGTGGAATATATTATTCCAAAGCATGGTTAGAAAAAGATGGTACGAGGACTGAAATTTTAAATTTTGGTCCTCTTTGCGTGGACCCAGAGTATCAAAATCAGGGAATTGGTGGTAAACTTTTGGAAGAAAGTATTGGTTTGGCGAAAAAATCCACCTATCCGGGCATTGTGATTTTTGGTGAGCCAGGTTACTATCCGAAGCATGGATTTAAAACTTGTGATCAGTTTGGAATCACGACGAAAGAGGGAACAAATTCTGATCCTTTTATGGGCTATGAACTAAAAGAGGGAGCCTTGTCAAAAATTGGCGGAAGATATTATGAGTCCACAGTTTTTGATGAGCTTTTTCCAGAAAAAGTAGAGGAATATGATCAGATGTTTCCTTATATGGAAAAATTAAAACTTCCAGGTCAATGGGAAGATTAAATTTATATCTGACACTTGTTGTCATATTATGTATGTTATGCTAAACAAAAAGGAGTGTGACAACTATGCTGGATTATAAAAAAGTGAATCAGGATCTTTATAATGGCAAACCTCATCTAAAAATCATAAACGTTCCATCAATAAACTATGTTAGTGTGAGAGGTTCTGGCAATCCAAATGAGGAAAATGGGAATTACCAAGAGGCAGTAGCATTGCTTTACGGGGTAAGTTATGCTTTGAAAATGAGTTATAGGGGCAGCTATGAGATACCAGGATTTCAAGAATATATAGTTCCTCCTTTAGAAGGATTTTGGTGGCAGGAGGGAATTCATGGTGTGGATTATGATAAAAAAAATCTTTTTCAATGGATTTCTATGATTCGTCTCCCTGATTTTGTTCGTTTGGAGGATTTGGAATGGGCTAAATCTCAGGTTGAGAGAAAGAAAAAGATGGACTGCAGCAAAGTTCAATGGCTTTCTCATGAGGAAGGCTTGTGTGTACAAGCTTTACATATAGGACCTTATGATCAGGAACCAGAGACTGTTACCTTAATGAATCTTTTCTTGCAAGAGGAAGGTTTCGTTCATGATTTTTCGGAAAAAAGATTTCACCATGAAATTTATCTTTCAAACCCAAAGACTTGCAATCCTGAAAAAATGAAAACAATTATCAGACATCCGATAAAATAAATATACCAGAAGAACCGTCCCCCTGGTCTACTGGTCTAGGAGATATGTATGTATTTGTCAAAATTTCGATTTCCAGATGTAGAACGTGAATATGATTTTATTTTAGGGTTTAAGAGAACCTGCTATGATACGGTGTATCCATTTCAAATTTTGTCAAAACATAAGCTGACTCAACTGGATTTTGAACCAGTGACCATATTATATGGAGGGAATGGCTCTGGGAAGACCACCGCATTAAATGTTATAGCAGAAAAATTGGGCTTAGAGAGAGACACCCTATTTAACAGATCCAATTTTTTTGGAGATTACACAAAATTATGTACTTATGAAACCGAAGGTAAAATTCCATCTCATAGCAGGATTATTACCAGTGATGATGTGTTTGATTTTATGCTAAATCTACGATCTTTGAATGAAGGAATCAACCAAAAGAGGGACACTTTATTTGAAGATTATCTGGAAGCAAAGTATGCACATTTTCAGTTCCAATCTTTAGCCGATTTGGATAATCTTAAAAAAGTGAATCAGGCAAGAAGCAAAACCCAGTCAAAATTTATACGACAGAATTTGATGGATAATGTAAGAGAACATTCCAATGGAGAAAGTGCTTTTTTATATTTTTCAGAAAAAATTCAAGAGCAGGGTTTGTATTTACTAGATGAACCGGAAAATAGTTTGTCACCAGAAAGGCAACAGGAATTACTACGATTTTTAGAAGATTCAACGCGTTTTTTTGGCTGCCAGTTTATCATTGCAACCCACTCCCCCTTTTTGCTTGCTATGAAGGGTGCTAAAATATACGATATGGATGAGGAATTTGTGGATGTAAAACCTTGGTATCGTTTATCTAATGTTCGAGCATATTTTGATTTTTTTGAAAAATATCGGTCTGCATTTGAAGGTGACAACTAAAATAGGTAGAATGAGGAATTGTTTCAATAAAAATTACGATGATTCACGGGCAAAGTCATAAAGGCTCCACGTATCAGATCGCTCAGCAATTAGCCCAAAAACTCAATGGAGAAATCACAGAATTTTTTCTACCGAAAGATTTTTCATCCTTTTGTGTGGGTTGCAAAAATATATCGCTATGGAGTTGGTGTGGCTGCCATAAATTGGGCAGGGGTAAAAGAGAAAAAGAAACATATCATTGATATAAAAACTACGAAACTTGCCAAACAAATAACAAAAAGAAACGGAAAAGTGAAACCCGGTCTAAAAACTCGACTTTTCTTTTGGATGATGAGTTTGATGCACAAAAAAAGTTGGAATGAAGCAGATGGAACGTATTGGAAAGAAAAGGGTTGGATTCGTGGAAAACGACCTTGGAAAGAACTGTAATTTTTTTTGATTTCAATAAAAAACATTTCATATAAAAAATATTTGAATGTTACGATTTAATGTGTTAAACTATGAAAGCGGTTTACAAAGATGCAAACCCCGAAAAAGGCCGCAGGGTCTTTTTTTGTTGTCTCACAAGATGTCAATCGGGTATCAAGGGCGGTACCTGTTGTATAAAAACCATATACAATGAAAGAGGAGAATCAGAATGAAAATTTTAGCACCAATACTTGAAGATGTATTAAAACGCAATCCCAATGAACCTGAATTCCATCAAGCAGTAAAAGAAGTTTTAGAATCATTAGAGCCAGTTGCTCAGAAAAATCCAAAATGGGTAGAAGCTGGAATTTTTGATCGTATTGTTGAACCAGAACGTCAGATTATGTTTCGTGTTCCTTGGGTTGATGATGCCGGAAAAGTACATGTAAATCGTGGATTTAGAGTACAATTTAACAGTGCGATTGGACCATATAAGGGAGGACTTCGCTTTCATCCTTCTGTAAATCTTGGAATCATTAAATTCTTGGGTTTTGAACAGATTTTAAAAAACTCATTAACTGGTCTTCCTATTGGTGGTGGAAAAGGTGGAAGTGATTTTGATCCTAAGGGTAAATCAGATAATGAAATTATGCGTTTCTGTCAAAGCTTTATGACAGAACTTTGCAAACATATTGGACCTGATACTGATGTACCAGCTGGAGATATTGGTGTTGGCGGTCGTGAAATTGGTTATATGTATGGTCAGTACAAACGCATTCGTAATGAATTTACAGGTGTTTTGACAGGAAAAGGCTTAACCTATGGCGGAAGTCTTGCTCGTACAGAAGCAACTGGTTACGGAATGTGCTATTTTGTTGAAGCGATGTTAAAAGCAAAAGGAAATTCTTTCCAAGGAAAAACGGTAGTTATTTCTGGCTCTGGTAATGTTGCGATTTATGGTTGTGAAAAAGCGACTCAGCTTGGCGGAAAAGTAGTTGCCTTAAGTGATTCTAATGGATACATCTACCATAAAGAAGGTATTGATCTTGCAGCTGTAAAACGAATCAAAGAAGTTGAAAGAAAACGTATCCAGGCTTATTTGGAAGTACATCCTGAAGCAGAATATCATGAAGGCTGTGCAGGAATCTGGAATATTCCTTGTGATATTGCACTTCCATCAGCTACTCAGAATGAATTAAACGAAGAAGCAGCTAAGACATTGGTTAAAAATGGATGTATTGCTGTTGGTGAAGGCGCGAATATGCCATGTACACCAGAAGCAGTTGAAGTATTTTTACAAAACAAAGTATTGTTTGGACCTGCAAAAGCAGCAAATGCTGGAGGTGTTGCAACTTCTGCATTGGAAATGAGTCAGAATAGCATGCGTTATTCATGGACCTTTGAAGAAGTGGATGCAAAATTGCAATCAATCATGGCTAATATCTATAAAAATGCTTCTGAAGCAGCCAAAGAGTATGGAGTAGAGGATAATTACGTAGTTGGAGCAAACATTGCAGGTTTCTTAAAAGTGGCAGAAACTATGTATGCACAAGGTATTATCTAGTCTTTCTCTTTACAAAAAATATTGTTTGTGATAGTCTAGAAAAAATGCAAAAAAGAGGTAGTCATATGAATCAGTTATCGTTACAGAAACTGAATAGGGACGACGATTTTTAGCGCTTGTATCTAATCCAGGTACAAGCGCTAGAGGTGTTGTACCTGTGCGACTACGAAAAGAACCACAGGAGTAAAGATTTTGTTTACTTTTGTGGTTCTTTTTTTGTACTTTTTTTTAATTAAGAAAGAAAAGAGGAAAATTATGAAACAGGTGAATGGTGAAATTGGAAGAAAAGTTGTAACTGCAGCAGACTTAAAGGAAAAGTTGGAAGAAGAGATAGAATTATATGCAAGTATCTACAAGGTTCGTAAAATGAAAGGATTTGCATTTGTACTGTTAAGAACCGGAAGAGAGGTGTTTCAGTGCCTTTATGAGGAAGCTTTTTGTAATGTGAAGTTGGAAGAGTTGGTAGAAGAAAGTTGTGTGAAAGCCCGTGTATTTGTAAAGCCGGAAGAACGTTCAAAGTTGGGGATTGACCTTATGTTACGTCATGTTGAAATTCTGTCCTCGCCTACAGAAGGAAGTCCGATTGTAATCAATCAAAAGAGGGTAGATACCTCCCTTCAAAATTTGTTGGATTTTCGAATGGTTACTCTAAGAAATGAAAGAGAACGAAGTATTTTCAAATTACAGGAAGGCATTGTATTTGGGATCCGTGAATTTTTATCTAATGAGCATTTTACCGAAATTAGAAGTCCTAAAATCGTTTATCAAGGTGCAGAAGGTGGAGCAAATATTTTCAAACTTGATTATTTCGGAAGAGATGCTTATCTTGCCCAAAGTCCTCAGTTCTATAAACAGATGATGGTGGGCGTGTTTCATAGGGTATTCGAAATTGGACCGGTTTTTCGCGCAGAAAAACATGATACCTCCAGACATCTGAATGAGTATACAAGTGTTGATTTTGAAATGGGATTTATAGAGAGTTTTGAAGATATTATGCAAATGGAATGTGCCTTGTTACGATTTGTATTTAAATTTTTGCAAGAAAACTATCAGAATGAACTTGAGATTTTACAGGTAAAACTACCAAAAGTGAATGAAATACCAGTGATTAAGTTTATGAAAGCAAAAGAGTTAATTCGAGATACGTATCAAAGGGAAATTACAGATTTACTGGACTTTGAGCCAGAAGAGGAAAAGTTATTATCAGAAATTTTTCTAAAAGACACAGGAAGTGAGTTTGTTTTTGTAACTCATTATCCAAGCATGAAACGGCCATTTTATACCATGGACTCCTCTGAAAATTCTCAGGAAACACTGAGCTTCGACCTTATTTTCAGGGGAATTGAAATCACAACAGGAGGACAACGTATCCATCAATATGAAAAACAAGTGGATAAGCTAATTCAAAAAGGTATGAATGTTGAAGAATTTGCAAGTTATCTTGCAATGCATAAATTTGGAATGCCACCCCATGGGGGCTTGGGACTTGGGTTAGAACGCTTCACCAGTCGCTTGCTTAACCAAGACAATGTGAGATATTCCACCCTGTTCCCAAGAGATTTAAATCGATTAACACCTTAAATAGAAGTTAATTCAAATTGATATACATGGCAACCATGTGCGGGTAATGTAAGTGTTAATTCATTTGAAAAAGTATGTGTTTTCGTGGTCCATAGCTCCGTTATTTGCAGGTTTGCTGGAATCAAGAAAGAACCAGCTTCCATAACCAAGTCCGAAAATCGGAAGGAAAAACTATTCGTTACATCACTCAGATTAAAAACGGCTGCGTAATATGTACCAGAAGAACCGTCCCCCTGGTCTTGGTTTGTGAGCCAGATGGCAGTGTCGTCAGTACGGAGTTTTTGGTGGGCATTTTCTGCCATGGATAGGAGTTTTAGAACTGCTGGATTGGTTAGGAGTTCTAAGGATTCTGAATCCATAAGGGGCAGTTCGCCTCCAATCATGAGGGGTGAGCCGAAAATGCACCAAAGGGTCATCATTGTTTTTAGTTCTTCGTAGGTAAAATGGCTTTTGTGTTCATCCGAAAATCCTTTGCCAAGCATGCCAATGGGGAGCATATCGCAGTCGGGGTAGCAGCCTTTACGAACACGGCCTTCCCAGAGTTCACAACGAGTAAACATATTTAAAAGCAGAGGCCAGCTGTCCCAAAAATCATCGG
>CANRGO010000100.1 GCA_947630125.1 uncultured Lachnospiraceae bacterium
GTAATTTTTCACAAAAAGTATAGTCAAAAATTGTAAAGTTTGTGAATTCTACGGATTGCAGAAGATAGGTGTGTTTGATAGAATACTACTTGTAACCCCCCCCAATACATTATAGTTTTTTGCTATACCCCATAAGAAGAAATACCTTCTCTAAAAGAGACAGTCTGTCGTTGGCTGTCTCTTTTGCTTCCTAAAGAAACTATTGAATTCAACGGGTTTTTCGGATAAAATATTGAGTAAGAAAGTAGGTATTCCTATGGATATAGATCGTTTTTTAAAGATAGAAAAAAATCTTCAATATATAAGCGGTATGCGTCCACTTTTTGATAAAAAAGCATTGTTTTCAGATATGACTTCGGATTATCTGATACCGCCAGAACCTAAGCCTTTTGAAACGATAAGGATTCGTTTCCGTGCGGCTAAAAATAATGTGGATCGTGTCTTTTGCGTGATTTCGGGGAAAAGAGAACTTATGACCCGGGAGTCAACGGATGATATGTTTGATTTTTATGAATTAAAATATAATCTGGAAGATAAACGTGTTTCCTATTATTTTGAAATCCAAATTGGGAAAATACTTTGTTATTATGATAAACGTGGAGTTACAAAAGACATTCAGGACAGATATGTCTTCTTAATTGTTCCAGGTTTTTCAACCCCTGACTGGGCTAAGGGTGCCGTTATGTATCAAATCTACGTGGATCGCTTTTACAATGGGGATTTGGACAATGATGTGCTAACCAATGAATATTCTTATATTGGGGATTATACAACCAAGGTGCAGGACTGGTATAAATTACCAGCACAAATGGGTGTAAGAGAATTTTATGGAGGAGACCTGCAGGGAGTCTTGGATAAAATGGACTATCTTCAGGAACTGGGAATTGATGTAATCTATTTTAACCCGTTATTTGTATCTCCTTCAAATCATAAATATGACATTCAGGATTATGACTATATTGATCCACATTTTGGTAAAATTGTGGATGAAAAGGGCGAACTTTTAGCAGATGGTATTCGTGAAAATCGAAATGCCTCAGCCTATATAAATCGTGTTACCAACAAAACGAATCTGGAAGCCAGTAACCAACTATTTCAAAAGGTTGTGAAGGAAGCCCACCGTAGAGGCATTAAGGTGATTTTAGACGGTGTGTTTAATCATTGTGGTTCCTTTAATAAATGGATGGATAAAGAGTGTATTTATGAAAATGCAGAGGGTTATGAAAAAGGCGCTTATGTTTCGGATAAAAGTCCATATCGCAAGTATTTTCGTTTCCATGCAGAGGATCAGTGGCCATATAATCCTAGCTATGATGGCTGGTGGGGACATGATACCCTGCCAAAATTAAATTATGAGAATTCCAAGGAATTATATGATTATATTTTAGATGTTGGGAAGAAATGGGTTTCCCCTCCTTTTAATGCAGACGGCTGGCGTCTTGACGTAGCTGCTGATTTGGGACATTCACAGGAATTTAATCATCAGTTTTGGAAGGATTTTCGAACCGCAGTAAAGGAAGCAAATCCCAATGCCATAATCTTAGCAGAGCATTATGAGGACCCAAAACCTTGGTTAATGGGGGATGAATGGGATACTATCATGAATTACAGTGCCTTTATGGAACCTATTACCTGGTTTTTAACTGGTATGCAAAAACACAGTGATGATTTCCGTGAAGATTTATATGGAAATGCTGTGGTATTTTGGAACTCCATGAGATATCATATGGCTAGTTTTACGACACCGTCTCTCTATGTATCCATGAACGAACTGTCAAACCATGATCATTCGCGTTTTCTAACCAGAACCAATAAAAAGGTTGGACGTATCAACACCTTAGGTTCGGAAGCGGCTTCTGAAGGAATTAACAAGGCAGTTCTCAGGGAAGCAGTTGTGTTTCAGATGACTTGGCCAGGAGCACCTACCATCTACTACGGGGACGAGGCTGGACTTTGTGGCTTTACAGATCCCGATAACCGAAGATCTTACCCATGGGGAAGAGAAGATCATGAATTGATTGATTTTCATAAAGAAATGATACGGATTCATAAAGAAAATCCTGAATTTTTAAAAGGCTCCATCAAACAACTTGAAGCAGAATACAACATCATTGGATATGGACGTTTTACTTCTCAGGAGCAATCCATTGTTTTAATCAACAATAATGATCATGAGGTGAAAAAAGAAATCAATGCGTGGGAAATTGGTATTCCAAGAGAAGCAATTATAAAAAGAACTTTATTAACCTCAGCAGATGGATATTTTACCGATGAAGTGGAATATTTGGTGGTTGCTGGAAAGTTTACAATCACGCTACCTAGAACCTCAGCGGTTATATTGAAGCATAAGAATAAACAAATTAAAAAATTCTTGCAATTTAAATAAACTTATGATATAAATGTATATTGTCAGGATTGTTCTGGAGCAGTAAACATTGCTCCAGAAATTCTATCTGGATGGGTTCCCGAGTGGCCAAAGGGGGCAGACTGTAAATCTGTTAGCAGCGCTTTCGAAGGTTCGAATCCTTCTCCATCCACTGCATATTAAATCTTTGAACCAGCAGATTTTATATGTTATAATTTCATAGAAATGCTAGTTTAATAACGCGGGGTGGAGCAGTCTGGAAGCTCGTCGGGCTCATAACCCGAAGGTCATAGGTTCAAATCCTGTCCCCGCTATTTACGCCCAGATAGCTCAGTCGGTAGAGCAGAGGACTGAAAATCCTCGTGTCGCTGGTTCGATTCCGGCTCTGGGCATTTATAATGAAAAAATATATTATGGGATATTAGCTCAGTTGGTAGAGCACTTGACTTTTAATCAAGTTGTCCGGGGTTCGAATCCCCGATGTCTCATTACAAAAAAGAGAAACATCACTCGAAAGAGTGGTGTTTCTCTTTTTTGTTAGGAACAACGAGGGAGTCGAACCCCGTGGGTTCAGAATCCCCAGATATCGAAAGAGTGGAGTTTCTCTTGTCGTCAAGAACAACGAGGGAGTCGAACCCCGTGGGTTCAGAATCCCAATATTATCTGTTTGTCATAATTATATATCTGTGTTACTATAATATAGTTTAAACATGGAGGTTTTCTTATGAGAAGAAGCATATATCAGGGTAAATTAATTATATTCATTGCAATATTAAGTATGGCTATACTTTCACTAACAGGCTGTAAAGAAAAACCAGTTCAAAATGAAGTAAATCAACAAGATAATGAAGAAGTTAAAGAATATTCGAGTTTATTATCAAAAGCAGAACAGGACTTTACGGATGCAACAAAAGCCTCTCTACTTTTGGAGGGGAATAATTATCGCTTATCAAAGTTATTGGAAAAAGTTAATAAACAACAGGATATAAAGATTGCATATTTAGGAGGTTCTATTACAGAGGGTTATCAAGTAAGTAAAAAGCAATCCTATGCATCTCAAACGACAGCTCGATTAAAGGATTTATTTGAATATGATAATTTTACAACTGTTAATGCAGGATTAAGTGGGACTTCTTCTACCATAGGGTTACTGAGATCCAACGAAGATGTGTTTAAACAAAACCCTGATTTAATCATAATTGAATTTGCAGTAAATGATGGAAAAGATGCCATAAGCCAATTGGCATATGATAGTCTTATTAAGCAATGTTTGATGCAGGAAAATGAACCAGCGGTTATATTGCTTTTTACGGTTTTAGAAAATGGTTATACCTGTCAGGAAGAAATGAGCAAAATAGGAGAAGCATATCAGTTACCTATGATTAGTGTGGATAACTTAATAAAATCAACAAAAGAAGGTGGAGAATTTTCCTGGAGTGATTATGCCATGGATGAAGCTCATCCAAACTATAAAGGTCATAAAATGATTGCTGAATCACTTGAATATCTTGTTTTTTCCCAGTTGGAAAAAATACAAAAAGGTCAAATTGATGAAGAATTAGATTATTCAGAGATTAGCGCAAAAGGTGCAGTCTTTTTCCCTATGGATTTTTATAATAGTTTAAACTTTAAACCAGAACAAGTTGGTGGATTTGAAATAGGAAGTTCAAATATTGACCATTTCCCAAATGGTTGGCTTTGGGGTAAAGGAGCGAATTCCTCAGAGTCAATGGAATTTCAAATAACGGGAACTAATCTTATACTTTTATATAAAGAAGAAAACAATGATAAGATTGGCAATATGGAAGTCTATATTGATGGTGTGTATTCAAAAACAATTTATGGAAATTCATCAAGCGGTTGGAATAATCCGCAAGCGTCAGTTTTATTAAATTCTGATAAAAAAGAGACACACACAGTTAGTCTTGTTCCAGAAGCAGGTAGTGAAGAGAAAATCTTTCATATACTAGGGTTTGGAACAAGTGGAGTACTTTCAGGCTCATTTGTACCCTTAACTGATGAAGATATTTCTGAGATACCGTATCAGGAAAGAGCAATTATTAAGGAAGGAAATAAGGAAATTCTATATCAATTTTTTGATGAAATAGAAGAAAAAACGACAATTACGATTGGCTTTATAGGCGGTTCCATCACGCAAGGAAGTGGAGCTTCCAGTATGGAAAACACATATGTTTCAAGAGTGGAAACATGGTTTCAAAAACAATTTCCAGACAAGGAAATTCAGGTAATAAATGCAGGGATAGGTGCAACCACCTCACAGTTTGCTTGTGCAAGAGTAGAATCAGATCTTCTTTCTTTTGACCCAGATTTTGTTGTTGTTGAATTTAGTGTAAATGATGAAAATAACCAGTTATATAGAGAAACTTATGAAAGTTTAATTCGCAAGATTTTAGATAGTAAAAATAAACCAGCATTAATTACATTAAATATGGTGCAATATGAGAATGGATATAATGCCCAAGGAATTCATGGTGAAGTAGCTAAATATTATGATTTGCCGCAAATCAGTATGAAAGAGAGTATCTATAAGGAAATACAATTAAAGCGTTTAAAAAGTACGGATGTTTCAGAGGATATGATACACCCGAATGATAGAGGACATGAGTTTGCAGGAGAACTCATCACATATTATTTAGACAAGGTACTAAATGAGATGAAAACTGAAGATGATACAGATAGCGAATTGAAAATTACTCAGCTTAAAGATCCTTCTATGATATTAGTAAGTAATCATTCGATATTATATAATAATAAAAATATTAGTCCAACGTTAGATGGATTTACAAAAGACACACAAAAGCAAAATGGAATTACTGATATTTTCAAAAATGGGTGGAGTGCAAAAGAAGAAGGGAATCGAATGATATTTGAAGTTGAAGGTAGTCAGTTCACACTGTGTTATCGTAAAACAAATACGATGACAGCTCCTTTTGCCATTGCTATAATCGATGGAAATGAAGAGAATCCAGTAATTTTAGATGGTAATTTCCCAAATGGTTGGGGAAACTGGCTTTATTTACATGACTTACCCGTACAAGAAAAAGGTACTCATACGATAGAAATAAGAATAACGACTTCAGGAACCAGTGATTTTTATTTAAGTTCCCTGATTGGAAAATAGGAGTTTATGAATTGAAAACGTTACAGACGAAGATATATAACAACAAAAATACTTTACTATTTGCATTTGAACAGTCTATTCCTGTCTTGCTTGGTTATTTATTTTTAGGAATGGCATTTGGTTTGATGATACAAAAGGCGGGATATCACGTACTATGGGCTTTTTTTATGAGCTTATTTATTTATGCTG
The DNA here is from genome assembly GCA_947630125.1 of uncultured Lachnospiraceae bacterium. Classification (GTDB taxonomy): domain Bacteria; phylum Bacillota; class Clostridia; order Lachnospirales; family Lachnospiraceae; genus CANRGO01. The sequence continues at coordinate 5,697 of CANRGO010000100.1, forward strand.
GTAGTATGCAATTTCTTTTAGTTGCATTATTAACAGCTGGGGTAGATGTGCTGACCTGTGGAATTATGACCTTGCTTATAAATGGAAGACATCTGTTCTATGGACTTAGTTTTGTAAATATATTTAAACACATGGGAAAATACTATCCCTATATGGTGTTCTCTTTGACAGATGAAACGTATTCAATTTTATGTGCATTGAAAGCTCCTGAAGGTGTGAATGAAAAAAAAGCAATGTTTTTAATCGCAATATTTGATCATTCTTATTGGATTATGGGTTCCGTTCTTGGAGCGCTTACAGGTCAATTCATTCCATTTAATAGTAACGGGATAGAATTTTCAATGACAGCACTATTTTTGGTTATTTTTATGAATCAATGGAAAGAAATGAAATCTCATAAAGCAGCTCTTTGTGGTCTTGCATGTGGAATTTTGAGCCTTTATCTATTTGGTGCAGATAAATTTATTCTTCCTGCACTTTTTGCTACAGTATGTTTGATGGTTGTATACTATATTCAGAATCAAAAGAGAGGGAAGTAAAAAAATGAACATAGCATTTGAATATTCAATTGGTGTTGTTATGATGGTTGCCGTTGTTACTCTGTTTACAAGAGCACTCCCTTTTCTTTTGTTTGGGGGTAAAAAAGATGCGCCAAAATGGGTACAGTTTATAGGAAGAACACTACCTCCAGCGATTATAGCGATTCTTGTTTTGTATTGTTTTAAAGACATGTCCATAACAGAAGTTAAAAACTGGCTTCCCCAAATACTAGCATCAATCGCAGTTGTTTTATTGCATCTATGGAAAAAAAATACGCTTTTAAGTGTTGGTGGTGGTACTTTTATTTATATGGTATTGATTCAAGTGGTATTTATATAAATCACCTAATTTTTTATTAAGAAATAAGAAAAAAAAGCAACTACTACTATGATTTTCTTACAAATAATGGTATTATTTAACCGCAACAAAATAAGAATTTATAGTTAGAAAGTATGTTGTGGTGCAATTATGAAAAAACAAAAGGTTCAAAGAAATCGAAGAATAACGAAAATGGACCGAAGTAGAGATTTAAGTAGATTGGTCTATTTATATGGTAATGATATTGTAAAATCACCTTCTTTTCATAAAACAAAAGAACATATACAGCATGGAACGATAACTGTTCATCAGCACTGTAAGGATGTGGCAAAATGTTCACTTGCAATTAGTAAAACATTTCGCATCAAATGTGATCAGAGAGCTTTGGTGAGAGGTGCACTTCTTCATGACTATTTCCTTTATGATTGGCATGATAAAGATCATAGGGAAATTAAGAATTTGCATGGATTTTATCATCCGGGAATAGCACTTAAAAATGCCCAGGAACATTATGATTTAACGGATATAGAGCGTGATATTATACATAAACATATGTGGCCACTTACCATAGTTCCACCCAAGTATCGAGAGGGTTGGATTGTAACTATGGCCGATAAATATTGTTCTCTATTGGAAACAGTACGAATTAGAAGGGGAAGAAAACGTGGAATCTCTAAATAGAAAATTAGAAGAATTGGCGGAGTCTGACTTATACCCCTTTCATATGCCAGGACATAAACGTAATCTGGCTATGGGAATAGAGAATGCAGGTTTTTCTCATGACATTACGGAAATAACAGAATTTGATAATTTGCATCAGCCAGAAGGAATTATAGATCAAATTCAGCAAAAAGTTGCATCATTTTATGGTGCTAAAAAAAGTTATCTTCTAGTTAATGGAAGTAGCTGTGGTAATCTGGCAGCAATTAGTGCTTCTGTTAAAAAAAATGGTACAATTCTTGTGCAAAGAAATTGCCATAGATCAGTGTTTTATGGTATATTTATCAGGGATTTGAAGGCAGAGTATGTTTATCCTGGCTGGGATGAGGATTATCATTATCTTACAGAGGTTACTTT
>CANRGO010000101.1 GCA_947630125.1 uncultured Lachnospiraceae bacterium
CTAAACCATTATAATAATCACTTACCCAAGTTCCATCAAACTTAAAGCCAATCTTCCCCTGAATCCAAGCTTCCCAGCTATACCAACCGTAACTCATATTTTGATACGCTGGATACCAGTCTATAAAGGATGAGGCATCCGCAAGTCCAATCCTCCCTGCTTTCAAATCGGTCATACTCTTAACAGCTTTATCAAAAAATTCATAGGTGAAAGCCTTTTGAAAGGCGGTATTTCCTTCAAGCAAGTTCACATTCCCATAATATCCCAAGAAATGTATGGCTGATGGAATGCAGACGATCTTTCCCTTTACCACCGCCGCTTCTTGTAAAACACTTGGTATCAGCTTCCATTCTTTGTCATCCTCGCAAAGTTTTGTCAGGTCATAACACCAACCCTTTTCTTCCGCTAATGGATTTCCACTATACATAAAAACATCTGGAAGTTGATCCTTTAGTACTGCTTCTTCCATGGCTTTGTTATAATCTTTGGTAAATTCTTCCAGTATTACTATTTCAACTTCCGGATGTTCACTCTGATACTGTTCTATCATCCGTCTCTCTAAAGATGGCTGATCCACCGGGCCCAAATTCCAAGCTGCGTAGGTAATGGTGACTTTTTTGTTTGTAAAAAAAACAACAATAAGGAATAGCAGGATTCCAATCACGAAAATTCCTGCCATCCAAGTGCCTATTCTTGTTTTTCTCTTAGTCTTCATCCGGGTATGAAAGTACGATTTCATATATTTCACCTATATTTTCCATAAGGGTATCCACAACCAATGGTGAAAAATGTTTCCCTTTTTCTTTCTCCATATAAGCGATGGTGTCCTCAAAACTCCAAGCCTTTTTGTAACAACGGTTGGATAACAATGCATCAAATACATCTGCAACCGCTACAATTGCGCTCTCTCTGGGAATTGCTTCTCCTACTCTTCCTTCTGGATAGCCATTTCCGTCATATTTCTCATGATGAAAAAGAGCAATATTGGCAGCAAGATTCAATACAGGAAGTTTTGAATCCTTAAGAATGCGATTTCCAATCACGGTATGCTGCTTCATAATTTCGAATTCTTCCTCAGTTAATTTACCAGGCTTTAAAAGTATAGCATCAGAAATACCAATTTTCCCAACATCATGCATAACGCTGGCAAGGGCAATGGCCATAACCATGTCCTTATCATAGCCTAATTTTTCAGCCAGACATTCGGATATTTTTGAGACTCTTTTCAAATGGTTTGCCGTGGAATCAGAACGATTTTCCACCACTTCACTAATTCGGAAGATGATTTCTTTTTGTGTCTCATTGGCATTCATATTCAGAACAAAATTATCAATTGCTAGGGAGAAGTTTGTAAGAAATAACTTGATTAATTCAATGTTATCATTGCTTACATCTGCTTCTAACACAATATAATTCTTAACCATTTTATCTAGATTCTGCTTATAAATACCCAGATAATTACCTTCACGTACCACCAATTCTGGCTCATTTGATTGTTCAAAATATTGCACCAATTTTCGTAAACTCGGAGAAGCTTTGGTTAAATCAAGACTTTGTCCTATTAGTTTTTCATATTTTCCTGTTCCAGCTAAAATCTGCGCAGAATCCATGATTTTAATAAAAGCCATACCATTCAAGGCAAACTTTTCATCTCGAACGTAAAAAGAGCTTACTTCCACATCATAAAGTGCAATCACCTGATTTAGCATACCATTCAAAAATTCTGTGAAGGAATGATACTTAAACAAGTCCTGTGAAGCGGTAATCACTCGATGTAAGCCTTCTTTGTGACGATCTAAGGCTTTGATATTTTTATGGGCACGTAGGCAAACATACATGGTGGAAATTAATTTCTGAACAGTAAGCTCCGCCTTAGATTTATAGTCATCTATTTCATAGTCCACAATGACTTTCTCTTCTGGGGCGATCCCTGGCTGACCAGTTCGCAAAATAATTCTGGTTAAGTTGTTTTTCAATACCTCTCTCATGTATTTTACAACACGAAGACCAGATTCGTTATCCTCCATCACAACATCCAAAAGTATAATCGCCGTATCGGGATGCTCCTGTAAAAGAGCAACGGTTTCCTTTTCTGAGTAAGCATCAATAAAAAAAAGACCTGCTCCCTCCATTTCGAAACCTTTTAAAACCAGTTTTGTCATGCGATGAATCTCTTCATCATCATCTGAAATCATAACCTTATAGGGAATTTTCTTTAGAACCTGAAGCTCTGCATCTGGGTTTTCTTCCTGAAAGTCCATAAAATCCAAATTCAGCTCTGCCTCATTCAATGAAATCCGATTTTTCTTATCCATTCTTGTCTTCTCCTTCAAGTAGTAGTGTGATTATAAACATAACACCTTGATTTAATTGACTTTGCACTTCAATTTTTCCATTTAATTTGTGGGTTACCAAATTGTAAACAATACTCATTCCCAAACCACTTCCGCCCTTTTCCTTGTTGGTGGTGTAAAAGGGAGTAAATATATTTTGTTTTTGTTCTTCATTTAAGCCACAGCCATCATCCTGATAAATGAGTATGAGATTTTTCTCTTTTACCTCTGCACGAATTGTCATTTTTCCATGTTCCTTTTGCCCAAATGCATGGGTTAGAGAATTCATAATAAAATTCGTCATAATCTGAGCAAATACACCAGGATAACTTTTAAGAGTAAGGTTCTCATCACAAAAAACCTCAATGGAGTGACCCGAATTCTTATACTCATGAATCAAACTGGTAACCACATCCTGAAGACAGGTATTCAAGGAAAATCTGTCATATTTTTCAGAGGTTTGATTTACCGCAATCTTTTTAAAACTCTGAATAATATTACTACCGCGCTCCAGATTATAAAGGAGTAAATCCAGGCTTTCGTCCATGGTTTCCATATAATCAATGAAATCCTGCTTGCTTAGTTTCCCATCCACCATAGCCCTCCGAAAATCCTCATTGATTTTCTGCATATAGGAAGATGTGGTAACACCAATTCCAAGAGGTGTATTGATTTCATGTGCCACACCTGCTACTAACATACCAAGCGCCGCCATCTTCTCCTTTTCATCCATGTTCTGCTGATGAAGTTTTAAAGAAGTTACCATTCGATTAATATCGGAAGCCAGTATCCCTAGTTCATTGGTTTTTGGAATGTCAATGGCTACATCAAGGGATCCACTGGCTATTTTTTCCATATCCTTCTGAATCTTTAGTACGGGTGTGAGCAGTTGCTTATTAATCTGCTTAAATGTTATCCAAATACATAATGTAATCAGAGCTAAAAAACTTAAGGATAAAATCAAAATACTGGCATAGTCTGTTTGTTTCTGAAATACAATGACGGACCAGTCTTCAGAATTTCCTGGTAAATGAATGGGTTGATAAGAGCAAACAATAATATCCTGATTTTCTCGAAATTCAAAGGACTGGGTCTTCATATTCAGCGCATTTTGAATAATGGTTTCCATGGAATCTGATAATTCAATTTTCTCCACCTGTGTTAAAATCTGCCCATTCTCATCCAGCTGATACTGCCCATTCTCGTCTAATAGAACGGACCTCTTTGTTCGTTCTATAAAATTAATATACTCGCCTTCCTGTACATCAGAACTGGTTAAAACGGTTCCTTTACTATCCAAAACCAGAAATGAAATGTCATCATTCCAGTACTGACCTATGGCATCCTGAATGGTTGTTAAGGTCAGGTCTGCTCCATACACACCAACCATCTGATCCTCCCGAAAAAGAGGTAAAAAAATAGAGGTTACTAAAAGGTGTTCATTCACCGATATGTAAGCCTCACTAACAAACCCCTGAGGGGTTTCCATCATTTTATGAAACCACCAGCGGTCAGCGCGATTTGCAAGCTGTCCCTCTGAACGGATGGTCTGCTGTCCACTCATGTCCTGCATATAAAGCAGCATAAAGTAAGGAAACTGTTCTACTGCTCTTTCTAAAACAGCTTTCCCATCCTGGGTTCCATTTATTATATTCAAGTCCTGTGATAATAACAGAGACTCATTATAAGCACCCCGTATATATTCCAACACATTGGTTGCAATGGATACAGAGAGTGCTTCTGTTGTATAAACTGTTTTATCTTTTAGTTTCTGATAGACAATCATCACATTGGAAAGTTGAAGAATACCAAAAGGAATTGTAATTAGTAAAATTACCGTAACGATAATTCGAACACGAATCGAATTCAAAAATTTAATCTTCATCCATTCACCTGCTATACATAACTTTAATTTGGTATATGTTACTTACATTATATCTTATAATATAAAAAAGAAAAAGGATAAATGAAAAAAATTAAACTTTGGTTTTTTTTCTTAGCAGAATGTTTGTATATTCTTCAATTCCACAGGCTGCTATTGTTATCAGAACTGGCAAAAAAACAAATAAATATCTTGATCTTGCCTCAAATAACATTTGATACATAAAAATGCCCAAAAACACAATGGTCAAGATGTTATATTTTTTTCTTGTATCTGTTTTGACAAAACATACCCCCGGAATACAAACGATTACAAAAATCCATAGGAATTGGCATATTGTATTGTAAGCCCCAACAAGAGACCCCTCCCAATAAATAGAGCGAAGGAACTGGGTCCAGTCATTCTCTGATGCTAAGTCATCATAGTAACTATCAACCCATACCTCAGTTCTCCAGCCAAACGTACCATCATTGAATGTCATAACCATTTTTCTTAACCAAAAATAAATAGATCCAGCAAAACCTCTTTCTGCGATTCGGTCATATGCTAACTTTAGTTCTGTCTCAATTCGTTCCGCCTTGTTATCCTGATATTTTCCTACAAGTCCAACATCCTCTGAGTTGTAGCCACCAGTTGTTTCTTCATTTAAACCCATCAAAAAATAATGATGCCAACTCTGTTCCACTTCATGATTAACTTCCAGCCCGATGTTTGTAATGATGTATTCCTTGTATTTTACGGTTCCCACAGAAAAGATGACTAACAAGGCACACATGATGCATAACCACATAATAGTTTCTTTGAACTTTTCCAAAACCCCTAATATTTCAATGATTAGGATAGCAACAATCACAATATATAAGCTTGGTTTTATAAAGCCTCCTATCATAGCTAGAAACAGAGAAAGTATGATCGATACTATTTTCTTCCATCTCGTATTTGTATCTCTATAACTTATATAAAAGTAGATACTCATAATAGGAAAGATAATTCCGTAGGTATCTGTATAAGGAGCCATCTTCCAAGCAGACATGGCAACCAAACCCAGATAAGAAACGAAGGCAAACATCATAGGCATCACCTTCTGGGTAAGCTTTTTAACCGTTAAGCAACAAAAATATCCTGCAACTGATAAAAAAACACAATTGATCTGTATCCAAAAAAATTCCGCTGGAAACTCATATTGTTTCCACTCCAAACTCATGTTATATAATTTCCCCAAAATATAAGCAATTGGAATATTATTACTATACAGAGAAAAATAAGATTGATATCCCATACTTTGTTCTGCCGCTATTTCAAATGCAGACCCACGAGTTACCATAATATCCCAAGGAAGGCGAAACGCTATTTCTTTCGATATCTCGATATTTAAAAAATATATTCCAACAAAAAGAAGTATAAGAATCAAATTGATGATAAAATTAGTCCGTTTATGATTGAGATCAATCCTAGTATTGATCCATTTCGTTAAGAACAAATACATAAGAAAACATATAACAACAACCGCAAATAAAAAGAGATTTGATCTAAGTGTTTGCAGTTTCATATAAACCCAATAATCCATATTGTTTCCGATGAAAACAATCGAAATTAATACTGGAATTATCAGGATTAACATGGCTATATTGGCTAAGATAAATAACTTTTCCTTTTTCAAAAATAAAGACCTCATATCACAATCACCTCACAACTGATGATTGTAACACTTTTGTGTTCCAAGCGGAACTATATTAGTGTAATATTAAAGAAATCTTTAGACAATTTTAAGAATCCCAGACTTTCTATCTTTTTCTCCCTATGGTATAGTAGTTGAGTACCAAAGGGAACTGAAAAGAAAATAAGGAGGTTCTGTCATGGCTGATTTAAACCAAACAGATCTTAATGAAGAAGAATTTATAGAAGATTTTAAAAAAGGTAGAGTGTTTCACATCATCTTCCTATGTGCATTTATTGTGATTATCATTTTTGCTGTTGCCGCTTTTTTAAAGTGGGATAAAGGCGTTGCACCAACCGTTGATCCAGAATTTGACTCTTCACTTTACGATTATGAAGCCCAAGATTTTATTATGGAAGTAGGTCCTTCCCTTTTAGAAGGCAGAGAGGATGATGGAGTCACCACAGTCCTTTGTCTAGGTGATGATTATTTCGCAGACGGACGTGGAACAGACAGTATCCCTGATTTAATGGAAAATTATTTACCAAATAGTCGTATTATCAATGCCTCATTTGCTGGTTCAACCCTTAGCACTTTGGATACTCTGTATGATTTTGATACCTGCCAGGATGCATTTACTCCTTATTGGATTATCAATGCCATGGTATTAAGAGATTATACCATTATGAATCTATCCTTAGATACGGAATACCTGACCATACAGGATGACACCTACAAAGAAACTTATGAAGAAATCACAACCATAGACCTGAATGATGTCGACGTGATTGTGATGATGTATGGGATGAACGATTACCTTCAAAACCGTCTGGTAACCAATGTCGCTGACTTGAAAGATATCCGTGCTTATTCTGGAGCATTCCAGGCTACAGTAGATAAGATTCAGGAAAACTATCCACATATTCGAATCATCTTCTCAAGCCCCACTATTTCCTTTGTGGAAAATGAAGAGGGAGAACTGGTGAATACCAATATCTATTCCAATGATTATGCCTTCCAGGTTGGATATAACAATGCTATCAATGCAACCGTCGTAAACAATATGTATGTAAGTTATGTTGATAACTATTATGGCAATGAAATTACACACGAAAACTATAGCGAATATTTAAGCGATAACTGGCACCTTAATAAAAAGGGGCGTGATGTGATTGCAAAAAAATTATCTGCTGTAATTGATGGAAGTTATTTTGGAAATAATTAGTTAAAAACCGCACAATCCTTCTTGGATTTGCGGTTTTTTATCGTCTTTTTCCTATATTTAATCGACTTATATATCGTTAATTTTATCTTTAAACTCAAAATACAGTACATCTCAGAATTTATTAATAGATATCAAAAACAAATGTGTAAAAACTGTTAAAGGAAACTCTATTTTGAATTTAAAAAATCAATATATTATTTTGTAATGCATAACTCTTCACTATTAACCAAAAGATAGTTTAACAGAAACAATAAAATAAATATCTGTTGTCCTATTAAAGATCCAATTTCCAATTGTCCATATAATGTAAATACCAAAAAATAAAAAACTGGTATTGAATAGTACCATTCTAACTGATTATTTTTCTTTTTGATAATTCCTACTAAATTATAGCAGGCTGCGAGTATCCATAAAATAAACAAAAAACCTGCTACGATTCCATGGGTATAAAGAATCTGTAAAAACGAATTATGAGCATGAAAACAATAGAAATCAGGAAATAACCATACTCC
>CANRGO010000102.1 GCA_947630125.1 uncultured Lachnospiraceae bacterium
AATGTAATTATCTACAATCGTATTCGTGAAGAAATTGCAACTGGAAAAACAGTGAAATCCTCTATTAAAATTGGTTACCAAAAAGCCTTATCTGCAATTGTGGATGGTAATATTACCACTTTAATTGCGGCAGTGGTTCTTGGAATTATGGGAAGCGGTAGTATCCGTGGTTTTGCGCAGACTTTAGGACTTGGTATTATCTTATCCATGTTCACAGCACTTGTTGTTTCCAGATTGATCTTAAATGCATGTTTTGCAGTTGGTCTTCAATCAGAAAAACTGTATGGAATTGCAAAAAGTAGAAAAACAATTGATTTCGTTGGAAAACGTAAAGTATTCTTTAGCCTTTCTGTAGCTGTTATTTTATGTGGAATCGTAGTTATGGGAATTTACCAGGCAACAAGTGGAAATGCCTTAAATTATAATCTTGAATTTAAAGGTGGAACCAGTAGCAGTGTTACCTTTGATGAAGATTACAGCATTGCGGAATTAGAATCTGAGGTAATCCCTGTTATTGAAGAAATTACCAAAGATGCTACGATTCAAAAGCAAAAAGTTCAAGGTAGTAATGAAGTGATTTTCAAAGGAAGAACCTTAGATCAGACAGAGAGAGAAGCTGTTACAACCACTCTTGCTGAGAAGTTTGGCGTGGATGAAGAAAAAGTAAAAATGGAAACCATTAGTTCAACCATCAGCAATGAAATGAAAACAGATGCGCTTCTTGCAGTAGCAGTAGCCTCCTTCTTTATGCTGATTTATATCTGGGTTCGTTTTAAAGATATACGTTTTGGAGCAAGTAGTGTGATGGCTTTGATTCACGACGTACTTATTGTGGTTGCTTTTTATGCAGTAGCAAGAGTTGCTGTAGGAAATACGTTTATCGCATGTATTTTAACTATTGTAGGTTATTCGGTAAATGCTACCATTATTATCTTTGATCGTATTCGCGAGAATCTTGCTGAAATGAAAAAAAGAGATACTTTGCAAGACATTGTAAACTTAAGCATTACACAAACTTTAAATCGTTGTATTTATACTTCCTTAACTACTTTTATAATGGTTGCAGTTCTTTATGTTCTTGGAGTAGCAAGTGTAAAAGAGTTTGCACTACCACTTATAATTGGTATTATCTGTGGAACCTATTCTTCGATTTTAATTACAGGACCATTGTGGTATGTACTTCGTATGAAATTTGTCAAAAAAGAAACAGAATAAAAGTTCTTTTGATAAAACGCGTCACATCATTGTGGCGCGTTTTTGTTTGTGATAAGATAGTACAGAATGCGAAATAGAAAGGACTAAGAAATATGAAATGGTTTATTTCTGCAAAAAAAGCCGATTTTAACCAGATTGCTACAAAATTTGGGATTAGTCCCATAATGGCTAGAATCATTAGAAATCGTGATATAACAGAGGAACAAAAAATAGAAGAATTTCTTGCCTGCGATATCAATAAAATTCCTTCCGGGTATTTGTTAAAGCATATGAATCAGGGGATTGCAATCATACAAGAAAAGATTTATGAAAAAAAGAAAATAAGAGTCATTGGAGATTATGATATTGATGGAGTTTCAGCAACCTTTATTTTAACTAAAGGTTTAAGACTTTGTGGCGCAGATGTTGATTATGCAATTCCACATCGTATTAAAGATGGATATGGAATCAATGAACATTTGATTCAGGAGGCTTATGAACAACAGATTGATACCATCATTACCTGCGACAATGGAATTAGTGCAAGTGAGGCTGTAGAGTATGCAAAAAAACTTGGACTTACAATTATTGTAACGGACCATCATGAAGTTCCTTATGAGGAGATCGATCAAATAAGGTATGAGCGATTGCCAAATGCGGATGCCATTATTGATCCAAAGCAAGAAGCTTGTAACTATCCCTTTAAAGGGATTTGTGGGGCTCAGGTGGCATACAAGTTTGTACAAATACTGGCAAATAACTTTCAAGTATCTCTTCCAAATGATCTGATGGAAATTGCAGCCTTTGCAACCATTGGAGATGTGATGGAATTAAAAGAAGAAAACAGAACTTTGGTGAAGTGGGGTTTAAAATCTATGGAAAAAACCCAGAATATGGGTTTGAAGGCATTGATGGATGTTACAGGAATATCGGGAAAACCACTGTCTCCTTATCATATTGGTTTTGTATTAGGACCTTGCCTGAATGCAACGGGAAGACTTGATACAGCAGAAAAAGCATTGGAGTTATTGGATTCAGAAAGTTATGAACAGGCGGTGCTTTTAGCCAGTGATTTAAAAGCATTAAATGACAGCCGAAAAGAATTAACAAGACTGGCAGTAGATGAGGCTGTTTCTTTGGTTGAAAGCACCGATTTGAAACAGGACATGGTATTGGTGATATTTTTAGCAGATTGTCATGAAAGTTTGGCAGGAATTGTGGCGGGTCGAATTCGGGAGCAATTTTTAAAACCTACCTTTGTCTTAACCAGAACAGAAGAGGGAATTAAGGGAAGTGGTCGTGGTATTGAAGCCTATCATATGTATGAAGAAATGGTTCGTATCAAACATAGATTTAGCAAATTTGGTGGGCATAAACTGGCAGCAGGCTTGTCCATGCCAGAAGAACAGCTAGAATTATTTCGAAAAGAAATCAATGCAAATTGTATGTTAACCGAAGAAGATTTGTATGAAAAATTATCCGTTGATATGCTATTACCTTTTGCCTATATAACAGAGGAATTAATAGAGGAACTTTCGAAGGGAGAACCTTATGGAAATGGCAATCCAAGACCTTTGTTTGCTCAAAAACAGGTTCGTTTTATCAGTGGAAGATTATTAGGTAAAAATGGAAGCGTTGCAAAGTACCTGGTAACCGATGAGAGTGGAAAACGTATGGAACTTATTTATTTCAGAGGAATTGAAGAGTTTCATAAGGAAATTGAGGAGCATTATGGAAAACAGGCATTGAAGGATCTGTTTGTTGCAAAAGAAAATCCTGTATGTTTGTCTATTGCCTTTTACCCTGGTATCAATGAGTTTCAGAATAATCGGACCATACAACTTACCATGCAACACTATTTGTTTTCATAAAGAAGGGAACTTATATGAAGCCACACTATGACTATTTGGATCGGGCGAAAGGATTTGGAATTGTTCTTGTAATATTAGGGCATTCCACCCTGATTTCAGATCTATTTTTAAAATGGATATCAAGTTTTCATATGCCACTCTTTTTTATGATCAGTGGGATCTTGTTCTACTATCACTGGGATACGAAACAGCCGCTTAAGAAGACGATTATAAAAAAAGTGAAACAACTATTGTTTCCATATTTTCTCTGTTCGATTGTATATATAGGTCTGCGACAAGAATTAAGTATTCGCAAAGTTGGAGAATGGAACATGCAACAACTTCGTTTTGATATAAGGGATACCCTAAGCTTTATGGGAATTTCTGTTCTCTGGTTTCTCGCTACACTTTTTTTTGCTTCACTCATTTTTCTGATTGGGAAAGAAGTTCAGAAAAAAGTAAGTAATTGTCTTTGGAACTTTTGGGTACTCGATTTGTTGTTTGTGGGATCACTTTTAACACTTCTTATACTGGAGGCGAACATTCAAAACGAAAGTGGCTGGCTTTTTGTTGGTCGTATTCTTTTGGGCTATCTATATCTTTACCTTGGATTTCGACTGATGTCATTCTGGCAGAGATTAGCCAATGTAAAAAAGTATCAATTAAACTTCAGAGATAAGTATTTGCAGTTTTTTATTGGATGTCTTGTATTGTTTCTTGCATATCTGCTTGGAAGAAATAGTGCTACCATAGATATGCATTTTATGACATATGAGAATCTTTTTGTAATGTTAGGTTTAGCAGTATTAGGTAGTCTGGGATTACTCCTCATAGCTAGCGGATTGCAGTTTGACTGGATCAATAAATGGAGTGGATATCTTGGAAAAAATTCTTTGTTTATCATGGTAACTCATCTGGATATCAAAGTTATTAGTGTTTCTTTAACAATCAGTGGAACACTGGCTTCTTCTTTCCTGTCAGCAAATAAAGTGTTTCGTTTTAGTCTCTTTCTTCTTTGTGTATTTGCCATTCAAATTTGTATGATCTGGTTGTTTCGGAAAGTTAAAACAAAGATACAGGCTGTTGTGAGAACATAAAGACGCACAAAAACCCCGTAAAACGGGGTTTTTGCATTTCTTATGAGGGGGGAGAATAGTTGAATAATCAACTACTCTAAATTCATCTTACTAGGTAATTGTGTTCAAATTGTGTTTAAAAAATGAAAAAAGTACAAAAATAATAAAGCAAAAAGAAAGAAGCAAATAAGGTTTTGATAGGGAGAGTGCTTTTCTTGAAATGCATCTTCACTTGTGGTATCTTTATTAAAGAATTTAAAAATCGGAGGATTCATATGTTTCAATTAAAGTCATTATTTGAGCATGTAAACTATACTTGTATACAGGGAAGCATGGAAAAAGAAGTTTCAGACGTATTTACAGATTCTCGAAAGGTTATTTCAGAGTCTATGTATATCTGTATCCATGGAGAAAAATTTAATGGTCATGATGCAGCAGTGGATGTGATTCGTCAAGGTGCCAGTGTGCTTGTAATAGAAGAGGCTGTTGCCAAAGAAATCTATGATAGAGAAGATGTGACAATTATTCAGGTGGAAAATACCAGATATGCCATGGCTTGTATTGCAGCTTCCTATTATGGTAATCCTGCAGAACAGCTAAAAGTGATTGGTATTACCGGTACCAAAGGAAAAACCACCACCACATACCTTATCAAAGATATCCTGGAAAAAGCTGGACATCAGGTTGGTTTGATTGGAACCATAGAAACCATTATAAAGAATAGAGCAATCCCAGCAAGTCATACCACACCAGAAGCATTTGAGTTACAGAAATTCTTTCGACAAATGTTGGATGCAGGTTGTGATATTTGTGTTATAGAAGCATCTTCACAGGGCTTTAAAATGCATCGAACAGCTGGCTTTACATTTGAAATAGGTATTTTCACCAATCTCTCCAGAGATCATATTTCTCCATCAGAGCATGCTACCATGGAAGAATATATTGAAATGAAGGGCAGGTTATTGAAACAATGCAAGCTGGGAATTGCAAATGTAGATGATCCTTACTTTGAAGAGGTGACAAAAGGTCATCTTTGCAAATTGGAAACCTTTGGATTTAGCCAGAAGGCTATGCTCCGTGCCAAAGATGTTTCGTTATTTACTGGACCAGGATATCTGGGAGTTCATTTTCAGACAGAAGGGAATGTAGAAATGCCAGTTACCTTACATAGTCCTGGTATTTTTTCTGTGTATAATGCATTAACTGCGATTGCAGTATGCAGACATTTTCAAATAAAGGAGGAAATTATACAGGAAGCCCTTCTTCAGGCAAAAGTAAAAGGAAGAATCGAACTTGTAAAGGTATCAGAAGATTTTACTCTCTTAATTGATTATGCACACAATGCCATGTCACTCAGTAGTATCTTAACATCTTTGCGGGAGTATAAACCACAAAGACTGGTTTGTCTCTTTGGTTGTGGTGGGAACAGATCCAGAGAACGACGTTTTGAAATGGGGGAAGTAAGTGGAACGTTAGCAGATTTAACCATTATTACCTCAGATAACCCAAGATATGAAGAACCAGAAGCAATCATCGAAGACATCAAGACGGGAATTGAGAAGACAAAAGGTTCTTATGTGGATATCATTGACCGGAAAGAAGCAATTCGTTATGCCATATCCCATGGAGAAAAAGGCGACATCATTGTTCTTGCAGGGAAGGGCCATGAAGATTATCAGGAAATAAAAGGGGTTAAATATCCTATGGACGAACGAGTTTTAATTCAGGAAATTTTAGATGAAATGAAATCGATGTAATAAGATTTAACGAAAAGGAAGGGAGCTTTATGACAGGAAAATATGCAAACATTATCGTAGAGATATCCCATGAAAAAGTGGACAGACCTTTTCAGTATAAAATCCCAGAGGAATTTCAGAACTCCATAGAACCAGGGGATATGGTGTTAATCCCATTTGGTGCTGGAAATAAATTAATCCATGGCTGTGTTATGGAAATAACTGATAAAAATAACTATCCAGTGAATAAATTAAAGGACATCGCAGCCTTAGAAAAAGATCGGATTGGTCCTGAAGAAATCATGATTAAGTTAGCTTGGTGGATGAAGGAAACCTATGGATCAACCATGGCTTTGGCCTTAAAAACAGTCTTACCTGTGAAAACAAAGGAAAAGCATTTAGAACATAAAACAGTAAGTGCCAATCTTTCAAAAGAAGAACTGCAGCAGTATTTGGATGAGCGTATTCCCAAAAATGCCATTGCTCAAAGAAAATTACTGGAGGCGTTTTTGGAAGTAGAAGAGATGGAATGGGATTTTATCACCAAGAAAATGCAGGTGAGTTCTCAGGTTGTCAAAGCTTTGGCAGAAAAAAAAGTTTTGTTAATAACTAGTGAAAATAAATATCGCAGTCCGGTTCATGTAGAAAAAAAACAGTGTAAACCTGTTATTTTAAGTAAGTTCCAGCAAGATATCGTAGATACGGTGATAAATGATCTAAAGAATCAAAAAAAAGAAACCTATCTACTCCATGGAATTACTGGTAGTGGCAAGACGGAAGTATACATGGAATTAATTCAATATATGTTGGAACAAAAAAAACAGGTAATCATGCTAATACCTGAAATTGCATTAACCTACCAAACCCTGTTTCGCTTTTACCAACGATTTGGCGATTTGGTGTCAGTAATGAACTCGAAACTTTCAAAGGGAGAACGTTTTGATCAGTTTGAACGAGCAAGAACGGGAGAAATTAGCATTATGATAGGTCCACGTAGTGCACTGTTTACACCCTTTAAACAGCTTGGACTAATTCTCATTGATGAAGAACATGAGACCAGTTATAAAAGTGAAACCATGCCTAAATATCATGCCAGGGAAGTTGCCCTGCAGCTGGCTAAATTAACAGGTGCCTGTGTGTTTCTAGGAAGTGCAACACCCTCTCTGGAAGCCTTTTATCAGGCTAAGGAAAAGAACTTTACCTTATTCCAATTATCCGAACGACTCACTGGGCAACAATTAGCAAAAGTTTATACGGTGGATTTAAGAGAGGAATTAAAAGAAGGAAATCGATCTATCTTCAGTCGTAAATTACGAGAACTTATGGAAGAAAGATTGGCAAATAAGGAACAAATTATGTTGTTCTTAAATCGCAGAGGATATTCAGGCTTTGTATCCTGCCGCTCCTGTGGACATGTAATGAAGTGTCCTCATTGTGAAGTGAGTTTATCAGAACATAACAACAAACGGCTTATTTGTCACTACTGTGGATACTCAGAAGAGATGGTAAAAAACTGTCCGGTTTGCTCCTCCACTTATATTTCAGGATTTCGGGCCGGGACCCAACAAATTGAAGAACAGTTAAAGCGATACTTTCCAAATGCAAGAGTTCTTCGTATGGATGCGGATACTACCCGAAACAAAGATCAGTATGAGCAGATTTTATCAGCCTTTGCGAACGAAGAAGC
>CANRGO010000103.1 GCA_947630125.1 uncultured Lachnospiraceae bacterium
GATGTGGCGGAACTGGCAGACGCGCTAGACTTAGGATCTAGTGGGAGACCGTGCAGGTTCGATTCCTGTCATCCGCAGGATTAAAAAAAGCATTGTTGAATTTCTGCAATGCTTTTTTTTTGTTTTTTATTATATGGATTCCTTATTTTTTATAGTCTCATTATAGTTTAAGTAGAAGGAGGTAATTACTGATTATGTTAAAAGAAGAAGGTAAGCCTTTTTTTAGAATTCTTTTTTCTGTGCTTTTGGTTTTAAGCATCTTTATCTTTTTTAGACTTCAAACTCCTTTTATTTTTCAAACAAATGATGATGTTTTATTAAATGGAATTGTTTCAGGACAAGTAACAGGATTACCAGAAGGACGTATGATTTATATTGGATATCCTGTGGGATTTTTATTAGCAAAACTTTATATGATAAATACATTTATACCATGGTACGGAGTCTTTCTATGCTGTTGCATTGGAGTAACTTTAACAGTAATTTTGTGGAAATTATTGAGTGTATCAAAAGTGATATGGGTAAATGTTGCTTTAGTTTTTTTGTTTATATTAGGAACTTATTCTTTTATGTTTAAACATATTGTAAATTTACAATATACCTTTATTACAACTTGCTTTGGGACAGCATCTTTAATCTTATTGATTTTTTGGGAAGCAAAGGATACCTTACGAGAAAATATGAAAAGTATGGTATGGATTTATATCATATTTTTTATTGCTTGTAGTACAAGAAAAGAAGCATTATACATGCTGCTTCCTTTCTTTGGATTGTTCTTTTTAGAAAAAATTATTTTTTCTCGTGCATACAATAAAAATAAACAAAGAAATATATGGATATGTGGAATGGTATTCATTGCACTATTGGTAGTTACATTTGGAATTAATAAAATAGCTTATTCGTCAAGCGACTGGAAAGAATACACAAGGTTTAATGCTGCGCGGACAGAAGTATATGATTATAGTGGATACCCCAATTATCAAAACAATAGGGAATTATATGATTCTTTAAATATTTCGAAAGAGTCTTATGAAATGTTGCCAGGTCATTACGGTCTTATATTTGAAAAAAATCTGGATACAAATGCAATGGAACAAATTGCAAAAGTTTCAAAAGAGCAAAATATCCAGACGGCACAAAGTTTGAGAGACCGTGTAGAAGAAATGATAGTTTCATTTCTAAAACAGCACCTAGGTCATGCGGATAGACCATTAAGTATATTAGTGTTTGCTTTTTATATTTTGTTTTTTATTTGTGCACTATTGGGGAATAAAAAAATTGCAATGTTGGAATTTTCCTTATCTGGTGTGGCAAGAATGATAGTTTGGGTTTATTTGCTTTATATAGGACGATATCCAGAACGAGTTACCCAGGGAATATATTTTGCAGAATTATGTGTGCTTATAACAATTGCTTTGAAACATAAATTGTGGGATGGATTGAAAAGAAAAAAAGCTACACGAATAGGCTGGTACAGTACGGTATTAATCTATTGTATTCTGTGTGTGTACTTTGGAATACCAAAAGCAATTGCAACAAAGAATGAAAGTTATGGTCGATACGTATTTTCGCTTTCATACAAGGAACTTATCGATTATTTTGGAGAACATTCTGAGTATTTTTACTATCTTGACATGAATTCTTTTGCAAATTTTACGGTTGATGCCTTATCTAGAGAAAGAACTTTGACTGATAATTATATAGTAACCGGTGGTTGGTTACCGAATAGTCCTCTTTACAATAAAAAATTTGAGGAAGAGAAAATTACAAATCCAACACAGGCTTTATTGCTAGATTCGCATGTTTATATAGTGTTCATGGAAGCGGAAGGAACAGACTTTACTTACTTGGAAAAATTTTTGGGAAAAGAGTATGAAGGTTATACACTCAAAATAGTAGATAAAGTAACAACATCATTAGGAGTTACCTTTCAAGTACTAAAAGCATATAATTAGAAGTAAAAAATTAGATAGAACTTACTTACAGAAAAAAAGCCAAGAGTTTAAACGCTCGGCTTTTTTGTGTACAAACGCAATAAAACCACTTGTAATATAACACTAGAAAGTGTAAGATAATGCAGTAGGCAATTAACATTGAAAAGATTTAAGCACTAAGGGGAATTATGGTTTTTATAATAGCAGTCCTGTTAGTGGGAAACAACCTGATTCCGTATTATTTGGTCGACAAGGTTCCCATATCTGCATTACCAAATGAAACATCATTTTATAGTGAAGTTTTGGTAAAGGATTTGGAGTCGAATGATTCGCGAATTTATACAGCAAAGATCCAGAAATATAGAAGTAAAGAACTTTTGCTTTTTTCTCAAATGCTACCCTTTTGTTTTGATCAACAATTATTTTTTCTGGAGTCTATTGAAAAAGATGGTCAGATTATCTCCATGTCAGAGTTTCATGGTTGGTTAAGGCAGGGAGAAAGTTCTATTTATGGAAAAAGCAGCATTGAATTTGCAGATTGGTTTGCTCTTGAAACTCCGGAATTAGAGGTCGAAACTCTCATCTATAGTATGCTTAGTCTATTCCTCGGGTTACTTGGATTATTGGGGGCTTGGAGTTTAGTTTTTGCGACTGGACAGGAAACAAAGGAAAGTAAGTTGGACCTTAAAAAAATAAGAGTCTATATTTTAGGAACAATGTTTATTGTTGCATTTCTGCTTTTGTGGAAAATTATGACTCCAATAAAAAACACAACTCAAAACGATATTTTGAAATCGTAAATGGAGATCAAAAAGAACTGACACAGGAAGGGATAAGTCTTTGGGAGGCTATCATTCAATATCGGAATAGTCGAGAATTGTTAATGAAATAAGTGAAAATTAATTAGTAAAAGAGTCCTTTTCTACTTACAATAGTAGACTAGGACTCTTCTTTGTTGTACAATAATAGAAAACGATTTCCTTTTTAGGCAGAATGAGGTGTAACGTGGTATCGATTAAAGATGTGGCAAAACATGCTGGAGTGGCAATTTCAACTGTATCAAAAGTCTTAAATAATTACCCAAACATTAGTGAGGAAACCAGAGAACGAGTAAATCAGTCTATTGCAGAATTGAACTTTGTTCCAAATGCTGTAGCGGCAGCGCTTTCGTCAAAGCAATCTGGGCGTGTTGCGATTTTAATTAATTTGATAACGCAAACCCAGGCAATTGATGAAATTGATATGCAGTATTTATCAGGAGCCATGCAGGAAGCAGTTGTACTGAATATGGATGTGATTACTGTGTTTTTCTCCATGATCAGACATAAAACAGTGGAAGAGATTATCCGGTATTTTAAGTCTCAGAATATATCTGGAATTATCATATACGGGATATCAAAAGAAGATAAAGTGCTCCAAAAGCTTGTGGACTCTATGGAATTTAAGATTGTAGTAGTAGATGCTCCTTTGGTAAATCCAAACACCTCCTGTGTGTGGATAGATCAGCGTCAAGCACAAATTGATGTGGCTAGAAAAACAATTTTGGAAAACAATGCAAAAAAGGTATTATATATTACTGGTAAAAAGAATGGATATGTAACAGAAGAGCGTCTACTTGGAATGAAACAGCTTGCGGAAGAACTTGGACTTACGTTATTAGTAAAAAATGGAGAATTTTCAGAGTTAACAGCCAGAAAGATTACATTTAGCTATGCAAAAAATAAAGATGCGATTGTTTGTGCCTCGGATTTGATGGCAATAGGTGCCATGAAAGCGTTGATAGAGATGGATATTTTTCGTCCGGTTTGTGGCTTTGATGGAATTACGCTTATGGGATATGTTGGAAAACAGATGAATACTGTGCGGCAAGACTTTGCCAGAATATCTAGAGAAGCAGTAAAGGAACTGTATCAACTACTGAATGGTGGTATTGGAAGAAATATTGTATTGGATTATCAATTGGTTCGACTGGAATATTTAGATATTATTTGTTAAAAAAAGCACTACTTTTATTAAGAAAATGGTTGCGGAAAACGTTTTCCTGTGATATGGTTTATTTCAGAAACCGATAGGTTGTTTTTGCATGGGAAGATGCTTTATAAAAACCCGGGTTTATAAAATGGAGGATAAGAAGATGACATTACATTTAAAAATGACAAGAGAAGTTTTTCAAAACAGTGCAGGAGATGCATTAAAGAAAATTACTCAGGAAAAATACTCAAAAACAATTGCAGAATGTAGCGACAAAGAAATTTATTACAGTATGCTTGACTTAACAAAAGCTATGATGGATACGATGGAAGCCATAAGTGGAGATAAAAAAGTGTATTATATCTCAGCAGAATTTTTAATTGGTAAACTTTTATCCAACAATTTAATCAACCTTGGAATTTATGATCAAGTAGCTTCTGTATTAAAAGAAAATGGGAAAGAACTGGCAAGAATAGAAGAAATGGAACCAGAACCATCGTTAGGAAATGGTGGTCTTGGAAGACTTGCTGCTTGTTTCCTTGATTCCATTGCAACCCTTGGGTTACCGGGAGAAGGTATCGGCTTAAATTATCATTTTGGTTTATTTAAACAGGAATTTAAGAACAGATTACAGACCGCAGAGAAAAATGACTGGATCGAAGAGGATTCCTGGTTAAATAAAACAGAAACAACCTTTGATATTAAATTTGGAGATCGAGTAGTGAAATCCAGACTTTATGATATTGACGTTGTTGGTTATGAAAAAGGAATTAATA
This sequence comes from uncultured Lachnospiraceae bacterium, assembly GCA_947630125.1. Classification (GTDB taxonomy): domain Bacteria; phylum Bacillota; class Clostridia; order Lachnospirales; family Lachnospiraceae; genus CANRGO01. The sequence continues at coordinate 4,682 of CANRGO010000103.1, forward strand.
AACTTCGTCTTTTTGATGTGGAAAGCGTTGATGAAACAATCATTCAGGACGGAATCAATTTTGATAAAGAAGTTATTGAAAAGAATCTGACTTTATTCTTATATCCAGATGATTCAGATGAAGCAGGTCACTTACTTCGTATTTATCAACAATACTTTATGGTAAGTAATGCAGCTCAATTGATTTTAGCTGAGTTAAAAGAGAAACAGTATGATTTACGTCACATGAATGAATATGCTGTTATCCAGATTAATGATACTCACCCAACCATGGTAATACCAGAGTTGATTCGTATTTTGGTAGAAGAAAAAGCGTTTACCATGGATGATGCAATTGATGTTGTTAGCAAAACCTGTGCTTACACAAATCATACCATCCTTGCAGAAGCGTTGGAAAAATGGCCACTTACTTACTTGGAAAAAGTTGTGCCTCAATTAGTTCCAATTATTAAGGAACTACATAAACGCGTTGCAAAAAAACATAGAAAACCTGAAGTTCAGATTATCGATAAAGACAATCGCGTTCATATGGCACATATTGATATTCATTATGGATTTAGTGTAAATGGTGTTGCGGCAATTCACACAGATATTTTGAAGGAAACAGAACTTCATTCCTTCTATAAATTATATCCAGAAAAATTTAATAATAAAACAAATGGAATTACATTCCGTAGATGGCTTTTAAGTTGTAATCATGAACTATCTCAGTTTTTATCAGAGACAATTGGTGATGGTTATAAAAGAGATGCCATGAAATTGGAAAAATTATTGGAATTTAAGGATGATGAAGCAATTCTTTCAAAAATCAAAGAAATTAAAAATTTGAAAAAACAAGTACTTGCATCCTATATTGAAGAAAAAGAAGGGGTTGTTTTAAATCCAGACTCTATCTTTGATATTCAGATCAAACGTTTACATGAATATAAACGTCAGCAAATGAATGCCCTATACATTATTCATAAATATTTAGAAATTAAAAAGGGTAAGAAGCCTTCTACACCAGTTAGTTTTATTTTTGGAGCAAAGGCAGCACCTGCATATATTATTGCTCAGGATATAATTCATTTATTGTTAGTTTTACAAGAAATTATCAATCATGATCCTGAAGTAAGTCCTTATATGAAAGTTGTTATGGTTGAAAACTATAATGTAAGCTATGCAGAAAAATTAATTCCTGCTTGTGATGTATCAGAACAGATTTCGTTAGCATCCAAAGAAGCAAGTGGTACTGGTAACATGAAATTTATGTTAAATGGTGCTGTTACACTTGGAACATCAGATGGTGCGAATGTGGAAATTAATGATTTGGTTGGAGACGATAACATCTATATCTTTGGAGAAAAGGCAGATGCAGTCATTGAACATTATAATAATGCGGATTATGTATCAAAGGATTTATACAAAAAAGATAAAGTAATTAAAGAAGCGGTAGACTTTATTATAGGTAAAGAAGCATTAGCAGTAGGACAAAAGGAAAATCTGAAACGTCTTCATAAGGAGTTGATTAACAAAGACTGGTTTATGACACTTCTTGATTTAAGAGCGTATATTGAAACAAAAGACAAGATGTTTGAAGATTATCAGGATCAGGATAAATGGAAACGCATGATGCTAGTTAATATTGCAAAAGCTGGATTCTTCTCAAGTGATAGAACCATAGCAGAATATAATAGAGATATTTGGAAATTAACAGCGTTTTAATTGGGGGTGAGTAGATGCGAAGGAGTGGGATATTATTACCTGTCAGCAGTATTGGATCTAAGTATGGAATTGGAACTTTTTCCAAGGAAGCATATGAGTTCCTTGATTTTTTAAAAGATGCTGGACAAAGCTATTGGCAGATACTCCCGCTAGGGCCGACTGGGTATGGAGATTCTCCATACCAGTCCTTTTCTACTTATGCGGGTAATCCATACTATATAGATTTTGAAAGCCTGATTCAGGAAGGCCTTTTGACAGAAGAAGAGTGTGAGTATGATTTTGGTACAGAAGAGGAAGCTGTTGATTATGAGAAAATTTATGAAAGTCGAATGAAAGTATTAAAGAAGGCTTTTATAAGATTTCAAGGAAATGAAACTTCAGCATATCGTAAGTTTTTATCCAAACATAAGGCATGGTTGCCCGATTACGCACTATATATGGCCATCAAGAAGTCTTTGGGAGAAAAAGGATGGAATGAATGGGATGAGGATATAAAATTAAGAAAAAAAGCGGCGTTGAAACAGTATAAGGAATCCTTTTCTGACGAAATTAATTTTTATCAGTTTCAACAGTATCTTTTTTATAAACAATGGAGTGCACTGAAAAAGTACGCAAATAAAAATGGGATTGAGATTATTGGAGATATTCCAATTTATGTTGCATTTGATAGTGCAGACACCTGGGCAAATCCAGAATTATTCCAACTAGATGAAAGCTGTACACCAATTCGAGTTGCAGGCTGCCCGCCAGATGCTTTTTCTGCAACAGGACAATTATGGGGAAATCCATTATATCGCTGGAGTTATCATAAGGAAACCGAATACTCATGGTGGATGAAT